>DCUY01000111.1:0-29298 GCA_002327905.1 Caldifarciminota bacterium UBA2202
CCAGACAAATCAATTGTCTTTTGTGTAGACGAAAAAAGCCAGATTCAAGCTTTAGAACGCACACAGCCGATACTTCCGCTTCGTCCGGGTATTCCTTCAAGACAAACGCATGACTATGTCAGACACGGCACAACAACCTTGTTTGCCGCATTAAATATGCTTGATGGGAATGTGATAGGAGATTGTATGCCGAAGTTCAGGCAGCAGGAGTTCATAAGGTTTTTACAGATAATCAATGTCAAAACTCCACCTGAACTTGACCTGCATCTTATTGTAGATAATTACGCAACCCATAAACATAAGAGTGTAATGAAATGGCTGGAGCGTCATCCTCGCTTTCATCTGCACTTCACTCCAACATCAAGCTCATGGCTGAATCTCGTAGAACGATGGTTCTCTGAAATAACCTGCAAAAGAATATGCAGAGGATCATTTAAAAATATTAAAGAGCTTGTTAATGTTATCAATCAATATATAGATAATCACAATCAAAATCCCAAAGTTTTTGTCTGGACAGCATCAGTTAAAAGCATTCTTAATAAAATTTCAAATATCAAGAACTGTTAGACGCACCACAATAGAATATTGCAAATTTTTCAAAAAGAGATACAATGCATATAGAGTTTTGAGTTATTAAAAAAGGGGAAGGAATGATGAAATTTGACGAAAGAACTGTTAAGACGAAAATTCCCCGTTACTTTGGTATCAATGCTATATTTTATACTATGCCTGCTCTCCTCGAAAATTCTTCTCATCTTTCTGATTTCTATACTTACTGCAATTAATATTTTAACGCTGATTTTGATGCGAAGAGAACCAGCAAAAATCAAAACAGTATTTGCAGTCTCTCTGCATTTTTTGTTTTTTCTCTTCATTCTCGGATTCTTTGAAATGCTGACATATTCAATATTGATATTTCTGACTGCCAATATACTCATATACAGATTGCCTGTTTTGACTGAGGCGAGAAGATACTATCTCTCAGCGCTTTTTATAGCAATTTTTTCCATTCTTTCCGTCGAAGGTTTTTTAAGAATTACTCAAAATATTGAGGCGTCAAAACTTTACCACAGTCCGGATTACCCGTCTCTGAACATATTCAAAGAGTCGGCATCCTATTCTGCGGAGAATGTTTTCGGCGACCTTATACATCCAAATGCAAATAAAATTGAATGTCAGTTCCGAAATCAAAGCTTCAAAACAGATGAACAGGGATATCTCAACTCTTCAGAGTGTTACGCGAAAAGCATTGATATTATGATTTTGGGAGATTCATATTCATCTCTCAGTGCTATGAATCTTTCTGACTTGTGGGTGGAACTGCTTCGAAAAAGAGTTAAATTGAATATATGCAATCTTGCAGTATCAGGCAATGAGCCATATCAGGAATTTGTTTCATTCTGCGTGATGAAGGAAAAAGTGAGATTTTCGGACAATGCAGTATTGATATGGCAATTCTTTGAAGGAAATGATTTTAATACTTTTTATGGAGAAATCAGAGAAGACTGCAATTATAAAACTGACTATATAACGCATCTGAATGAAAGTTTGGAGAATTTCAGAGGCACCAATAATGTAAATATTTTAATCAACAGACTTTCAGGCAAAGATCTCATTCCCCAGAATAAGTTAGTAGAAATAGAGACAAAGTCGGGGAAAATGCACTGCTTAAAAGATTATATAAAGGCAGTCGAAATGCCTCTTGAAGAGATTGAAGAGAGCAATGAGGCGGGAAATCTCAATGAAATAATTAAAATAATTTCAAATGAATCTCAAAGAAGAGGAATTCAGCCGCTGATTTTATTCATACCTTCGAAGTGCAGTGTGTGCAGAATCATAGTTGAAGACACATCTTCTTCCTATAAAAGAAGCGGTTTTTCCATTCTTCTTGAAAATATATGCAGAGAAAACAGAGTCGCTTTTATTGAATCCGGTTATGCCATGTTTGCGGAATCAAAGAATCTTTACGCCAAAAACGGAGAATTCCTCTGGTGGCTTGACGATTCTCATTTGAATCCTGCAGGAAATAAAATCATTGCTGATACTCTGTATTCATTTCTAAAGCAGGGAATTTAATTAAATTATAGCCTGTCTTTTCATCTGTCACAAAAAAAATTTATAAAATAACTGTTGATTTTTATATTTTAATTATTATAATAAATTAATGGGACAGGAAAAACAGTGGATGGAGTTTGAGCCTGTATTTTACGACGAGCTCACGGGAATTCTGAATAAGCGCTTTATAAATAACGCCGGAAACCTCCTTTCGGGGAATATATCTCTCACATTCTTCGACATTGACAATTTCAAATACATAAATGACAGATATGGCCATTTTGCAGGAGACAAAGTTATACAGGAGATAGGAATGCTTTTAAAAAACCATTCCAAAAAAGGGGACTATCCTCTCAGATTCGGAGGAGACGAGTTTATAATTATTTCTGCAAACAGAAATGCCGCAGAGCAGGAAAAAATAATAGAGAGTTTCAGAAAGTATGTTGCTTCAAGGCCATTCATAGTATCGAACAAATCCATATCAGTGACTCTTTCATTCGGAATTGCTGAGGGGAGCGCTTATGATGTCGAGACAATTCTTCAAAATGCCGATTTTGCTCTTTATTGCTCAAAGGAGAAGGGAAAAAACTGCACTACAATATATACAAAGAGAGGAACAACTGGTCTGTATATGCCCTTAAGAGAGGAAAGGGAGATTAAGAAATCCATAGCAGGAGAAAAAAATGTAATAATAAAGGGGGGATTCAAATCCGGAAAATCATCCCTTCTGAAAAAACTGAAGAGTGAATTTCCAAAAATTGATTTTATTGAACTTGATGATTTCAAAGATGAACATATTGAAAGACAGTGTGTGATATTCTATAATCCGGCGGTCATTGCCGAAGACAAAAATATGAACAGATTTCTGCACAGAATCAAGCAAAAGCCGTATGATGAATTCACTCTGTCGAGCTTATCAAAGGATGATATAGTGAGGTTTTTGGAACTTGCAGGAAAGACACCGACTCTTTTCACTGTGAACTATCTTGATTTGGTTACAAACGGGAATCCGTTTCTGGTGAGCAGAAGCATAACAAAGGACTTGCACTCTAAATTTGAAACTTTGACTGATTATCCGGCAGAAGAGGAAATATCCTATCTCAGTGAGAGTATAATAGCGGCTTTGAAGAGAATAACCCATCTTGGATTAAATATAATCTCCTCAGAAATTGTGTCGGAGAGATCTTTGTATAGAGACATAATGTTTCTGATGAATCTTGGACTTCTGTCAGAAAAGAACCGTGGCTTTGCATATACCTTTCCGCCTCTTTTTTTTCATTTTGCTAAAGATATCCATTTTTCACCGGCTGAAAAGAAAATATTTGAAATCGCGCGCAAAAAGATAATAAGCCGGTCATCGGGAGATTCCGCCCTTATACTCGCGACTGGAACAGATCTTTACAATTACGGAGATATGGAAGAGGCATTGGATATAATAAATCTACTGTCTGACTACTCTGATGAATCGCACGCTCTGAAAGCGAGGATTTACATATCCCAGACCCGTTGCGAACTCGCTGATAAGGAGATAGAGGGCATAAAGAGCAAGACAGTCCATTCACAGATGAATGTGCTCAAAGCGGCAGCATCTGCAGGGAATCTTGAGATTGAGATGACTGATGACCAATATACGAACATACTCTATATGAATTATTGTTTAAGAACTCAGTCATTCGATATGGTTGAGGAGATTGAAAAGAGGATAAATCAGAATGTTTTAACAGAGAAAGAGCATGTTTCATATCTTTCAAATCTTGCCAATTATCATTTGTTCAGGCAGCGAGAGGATGAAGCTATGAAATGTTTTTTGAAATGCGAAGAGATATGCAGAAATGAGCTCTTTCTTGCAGACCTCGGGAAAATCTATATGCAGATGGGGAACATGTTCGACCAAAAGGACAGTCTCATCAAAGCTCTTGAATATTTCAATAAGGCAATGGAGATTTTTCCGTATGCCAACATGAGTTCGATAATTTGGAGCATTAATCTTAATATCGGAGTGACATACCTTAAACTCGGAGAATTTTCAAAATCCTTGGATATGTTCTCATCTCTTCTCACAATGGAGAGAGAGAATCAGAGTGAATTCTACAGAGTAATTATTTACAATAATCTCTCCGATGCATATATCCGCATGTTTGAGTGGGATAATGCAGAATATTATAATGAAATGGTTCTGAATTATTACAGGGAAAAGTCATCGGTTCCTGATTTTGCGGTATTTCAAAGCAGAAAGATTGCTCTTGCCAAAAAGAGCTCTAAGTGGTTGAAACTTGATTATTTTAATAAAGATGATATAATTAGTATTCTTGACCTGAAGGTTCTTGATTTTCTGACAAAGAATCAGGAATGCAGTTTGAGCAGGATTAAGGATTTTGTATCGGAACTGCTACTTACAGGCAATAATGAAGAGATGCTTTATAAAGCGGAACTTATAACGTATATATGCTATATTCTAAGAGAGGACGCAAAAATCAGAGAATATCTCTTAGAAGCAGCTTCAATGATCTTTTTGTCCCTTGATATGACAATGAGGGACAATATTCTAAAACAAAGCATGGAGGTTCAATGAATTTTCTTTCGACTACGATTCTCGGAGTGAGGCGGGGAAATATCACGGCGCTCGGAGGAGACGGACAAGTCACATTGGGAGATACAATTGTGAAGCACGGAGCAAAGAAGATCAAACGGCTTCACAATGGAGAGGTTCTTGCAGGATTCGCGGGTTCAGTCGCCGATGCTCTCGCATTATTCGATAAATTTGAAAATTATCTCACAAAAGACAAAGGGGATATTATAAGAGCGGCTACTGACCTTACAAAAGAGTGGAGGCAGGATAAAATCCTCCGTCAGCTTGATGCAATGCTGATAGTTATGGATAGAGAGCATTCGCTCATGATTTCAGGAAAGGGCGATATTATTGAGCCTGACGACGGAGTGATTTCAATAGGGAGCGGAAGCGCTTATGCATACGCGTCCGCAAGGTCTCTTCTCAGGTTCTCCGATCTACCGGCTGAGAGAATTGTTGAAGAATCCCTTAAAATAGTCTCTGAAATATGCATATACACTAACAGCAGAATTACAGTAGAGGTTTTGAAGTGATTAAAGAAAAGACATTGAAAGCTCGCGAAATAGTCGATGAACTCAACAAATACATAATAGGGCAGAATGACGCAAAAAAACAGGTTGCTATTGCAATAAGGAACAGATACAGACGGCTTCTTGCTGATGAATCAATCAGGCGCGACATTGCATTGAGCAATATAATCATGATAGGACCCACAGGAGTGGGAAAGACTGAGATAGCGAAGCGTCTTGCAATGCTTGTCAATGCTCCTTTTTTAAAAGTTGAAGCGACTAAATTCACTGAAGTGGGTTATGTGGGTAAAGATGTGGAATCCATAATCAGAGACCTTATGAATATAAGTCATGAAATGGCGGAAAAAGAACTTTCAGAGGGTATAGAAAATATTGTGGAGCAGGATGTTGAGAGAGAACTTTTGGATGCGATATTTCCGGGATTTGAAGGATATGAGGATGTGTCCAAGGAAAAATTCAAAGGAATGCTTAGAGACGGAATACTCAATGACAGGGAGATTGAAATAGAGATACTTGAAAAAACAATGCCCGGAATGGATATGCTGGGAATAAGCGGACTTGATTCATTCGAGCCTCTGCAGGATATGCTCAAGGAAATGGCTCCGAAGAGAAAGAGAAGAAAAAAAATGACTGTCAGAGACGGCAGAGCTGTAATACGGGACAGAGAGATAATGAAGAGAGTTGATAAAGACAAAGTCATAGAGATTGCAAAAGACAGAGCGGAAAATCAAGGCATTGTCTTCATAGACGAAATTGACAAGATAATATCAAGCGGTCAGGGAAGCGGAGCTGATGTCTCCCGCTCAGGAGTGCAGAGGGACCTGCTACCTATAATTGAAGGAACTACAGTGATGACAAAATACGGACAGATAAAGACCGACCATATTTTATTTATCTCTGCAGGAGCATTCTCAAGTTCGTCTGTATCCGACCTTATGCCTGAGCTTCAGGGCCGGTTTCCGATAAGAACAGAGCTCCAGCCTCTTAATGCAGGGGATTTCATAAGAATTTTAAAAGAACCGGACAATTCAATATTGAAGCAGTTTCAGCATCTGCTCAAGTCGGATTCACTTGAAGTCGTCTTTAATCAGGATGCAATAGAGGTTATTGCGGAGATAGCATATCAGGCAAATCAAAAAATTGAAGATATTGGAGCGAGGCGCCTCAGAACAATAGTATCGAAGGTTTTGGAGGATTTGATGTATGAAGCTCCTGATATTGACAAAAAGAATATCATCATTGATAAGGAATTTGTGCTCAACAAAGTAAATGACCTTTACTCTGATATTGATAGGAGAAAATACATATTATGATGCTTGCTAAAAATCTGGAGCGAATCGTTTCCGGCAAATTCCTTTCATCTTCGGAATTTGACAAAGCGGTGGAGGAACTTATATCTCTCTGCAATTACTCAAACGAAGAGTCCGCTTCAATTCTCTCCGAAGTGCTTCAGAGGGAGATGAGTTTCAGCACCTATTTTGCCGATGAAATGTCAGTGCCGAGAAGTGAAATAAAAAGCAACGACCTCTGCCTTCTTGTCGGAATAAGCAAAAGCGGAATCAAAAATGAATCAAATGAGATAAAGGTTATATTTCTTCTGCTGTACGGAGAGAAGAGAAAATCCGAATATCTTTCCCTTCTTTCCTATATTTATCGCATTCTGTCCGGAAGACAATTCAAGAACAGACTGATCTCCTGCGAAACAAATGACGAAATAAAAACACAGGTTATAAAAGGACTGTTTGAAATTGAAGGATAAAACAAAAAAAATCATTTACTGGCTACCTGCTTTTTTATGGATGATTGTAATATTCATTGTCGGCTCAGTAAGAGTTGACTTCAAAGGCGACAATATCAATCTCGTTTCAAAAGTTCTGATGATTTTAAAGGATTTTTTGTACAAAAAAAGAGATGTCTGGGCTTTCGCTATGCTATTGTCCGAGAATCTTGACAGAGTTTACCATACTTTCGAATATTCAATACTTACTCTTCTTGTTTATTACGCTTTGAAAAAGACAGAGGACAAAACTGTCAGGGAGAATGCGATTTTAACTTCAATGTTTGTTCTTATTATAGGCATTCTTGATGAATTGCACCAGATATTCATTCCAACGCGTTTTTGCTCATTCTTCGATCTGCTTGCAGACGGAATAGGCATATCACTGATGATTATATTTATCCTAATATTTCAATTGTCAGTAAGGAGGCGCAATGCAGTTTGAAAGAGTCAAGGGCACCTATGATATGCTCGGGAAACATGCTGTTCTGTTTAAAAATGTCACGGACAAGCTTAAAATCACAATGGAAGGATATGGCTTTTCGTATGCGCAGACAGCAGTTCTACAGCCAATGGAGATGTTCAAGAGAGCTGTCGGAAATGAAACTGACATAGTCAATAAAGAAATGTTCGAAATAAAATCAAAGAGCGGCAAAGAGTATGTTCTCAAACCCGAAGAGACAGCTCCTCTGATGAGGTCTGTTATTGAAAGCAATTTTGTTCAGGGCTTGGAAGTAAAAAAGCTTTATTACATTACTCCGCTCTTCAGACACGAGAGGCCGCAGAAGGGAAGGTTCAGAGAGTTTTATCAATATGGAGTTGAGACTCTGAACTCATCCGATTTCAGGCGCGACTGCGAACTCATTATGCTCGGAGAGGGTATATTGAAGGCATTTGAAATAAAAAAATATAAAATAGAGATTAATTCAATAGGATGCAGAACATGCAGACCCGAATACACGGCAAAGCTTAAAAAATATTTTTCAGAAAAATCATCCGGACTTTGCAAACAATGCAGAGTAAGGCTTGATTCAAATCCCTTGAGGGTTTTGGACTGCAAAGAGAGCGCCTGCAAAATTGTTGCTTCAGGAGCGCCGAAGATGATCGATTCTCTCTGCGAAGAGTGTAAAACTGATTTTGAAAGAGTTAAAGGATGCCTTGATGAATTCAAAATTGATTATACATTGAATCCTATGATAGTGCGCGGACTTGATTACTACACAAAGACAGTCTTTGAATTCATAGAAACAGGAGATGCTCTCGGCTCACAGTCAACACTCATAGGCGGCGGCAGATACGATATGCTTTCAAAAGAACTCGGAGGACAGGACATGCCGTCATGCGGGTTCGCAGGAGGAATTGAAAGGCTTATACTCTCTATTCCCGAAAATATCAGAAAAACTATTGAGAGTGAAAATGTAATAGATGCATTCATAGTGCATTTCGGCAAAGAGACCGCGAAAGCCGCGTTCTCTCTGACGGAATCTCTGCGGCAGAGATCCATAAGAGCCGAAATTCTCTTTGAAACCGATAAAATAAAAAAACAGCTCTCATTAGCCTCAGGAAAAGCAAGACTGGCAGTCATTATAGGCGAAGAGGAGATTAAGGATAAGACTGTTTTGATAAAGAACCTTGCAGACCAAAAACAAGAGAAGATTGAATTTAATGCTGATAAAATAGCCGAATACATCAAAGGAGTGAAAGATGTTTAGAACGGAGATGCGTTCTTGTCTATGTGCAGAAGTGAATGCGGAGCTTGAAGGAAAAGATGTCTCTCTCTGCGGATGGGTCAATAAAAAACGCGACCATGGCAACTTGATATTCATTGACCTTAGAGACCGCTCGGGATTGGTGCAGCTTTTTCCAAAGGATGAGGCTTCAGCTGAAATTATGAAGACTCTAAGAAGCGAAGATGTCATTCAGGTTAAAGGCATTGTGAAGCGCAGGCCTGAAAATATGATTAACAGGGATATGCTGTCGGGAGAGACGGAAGTTGAATGCTATTATGCAGAGGTTCTGTCGCGTTCTGCAGTGACTCCGTTCGTCATTGAAGAGGATGTAAAGGCGTCAGAAGAACTTAGGCTTAAATACAGGTATCTTGACCTCAGAAGAAAATATATGTCTTCCGCCCTGATAATGCGTTCAAAGGTTATTAAATCAATTAGGGATTATCTTACTGACAAAGGGTTTATAGATATCGAAACTCCTGTTATGTCAAAATCCACTCCTGAAGGAGCTCGCGACTATCTTGTGCCGTCAAGGATTCATGCGGGAAAATTTTATTCTCTCGTTCAATCGCCGCAGATTTACAAGCAGATACTTATGGTTGCGGGTTTTGACAGATATTTTCAAATAGCGCGATGTTTCAGGGATGAGGACCAGAGGGCTGACAGACAGCCCGAATTTACCCAGCTTGACCTTGAAATGTCATTTGTGACAAGCAATGATGTGCTTGAAGTGATGGAAAAAATGTTTGCTCATGTATTCAAAGAGATATTGAATATTGATTTAGCCATACCTTTCAGAAGAATGACCTACGATGAATCAATGGAAAAATACGGTAGCGACAAACCCGACCTCAGATACTCTCTTGAAATAAATGATATAACTGATATTGCAAAGAAGACCGAATTTTCAGTCTTCAGAGAGCAGGAGTTTACAGGAGCATTAGTGAGTGAAGATGATTTCACAAGGAAGGAGATTGACGAACTGACAGAGTTTGTAAAATCAGTCGGAGCTTTAGGCCTCGGCTACATGAAATTTTCTCCTGAGGCGGTTTCAGGTCCTTTGTCAAAGTATCTCCCGAAAGAGACCGCTCAAACAGCAAAAGGAACTCTGTTTGCAATGAGCGGAAAGAAGAAGAGGACTCTTGAATATCTTGGAATGCTCAGAAGAAAAATCGCTACAATGAAAAAGTATGATGCGAAGGATGAATTTAATTTTGTATGGGTGGTTGAATTTCCGCTCTTTGAATTTGACGAAAAAGAGAACCGCTATGTTGCATGCCATCATATGTTCACAATGCCGAAGAAAGAGCATCTCGCGACAATGTCGGCAGACCCGTTAAGCGCAAGAGGAGATTTGTACGACCTTGTGTGCAATGGAATAGAGCTCGCGTCCGGAAGCATAAGAATCCATGACCCAAAAATTCAGAAAGAGATAATGAAGATAGTCGGAATGACTGAAGAGGAGCTTCAAAGCAGATTCGGATTTCTGCTTGATGCATTTAAATATGGAGCTCCGCCGCATGGAGGCATCGCACCCGGCATAGACCGTCTTGTTTCATTGATGCTGAAGAGGGACAATATAAGGGATGTTATTGCATTTCCGAAGACTCTCAATGGAATAGGACTGATGGAGGATTCTCCGGATTATGTGACAAAGAGGCAATTGGATGAACTGCATTTGAAAGTGGAGAAAGAGAATGAAAATTAGAAAATATCCCGACCCTGTACTCAGAATCAAATCTGAAGATATCAATGAAAGCGCAAAATCACTTAAGAATGTCATCAAACAGATGACAAACGTAATGAAGTATGAAGAGGGAGTAGGTCTTGCAGGAAATCAGATAGGCATAACAAAAAGAATCATTATTATTGATGTAAATGAAAAACCGACTGTAATGATTAATCCTGTTATTAAGGATCATTCAAAAGAAAAAGAACTGCAATATGAAGGCTGTCTCTCTTTTCCGAATTTTAACGTCATTGTAGAGAGATATAAGGAGATTGACGGAGAATTTTTAAATTCTTCCGGAGTAAAAGAAAGCATTCACTTGGAAGGGCTTTATGCAAGGGCGTTTCAGCATGAGATTGATCATCTTAACGGAGTGCTTATAATAGACTATGCATCTCCTGAAGACAGATTCAATTATAATATTTATATCACAAAGGAGAAAGATTAATATGGCGGAAGTTAAATGGATTAAAGGGATGAAATTTACTGCAGTCTCATCAAGCAACTCAAATCTTATTTTTGATTCTCCTTCGGATAACGCGGCACCCGAAGAGAATTCTTTCAAACCGATGGAGACGCTACTTTTATCGCTTGCCGGATGCACCGGCATGGATGTTGTTTCAATACTTCAAAAGATGCGTTTGGATGTAAAGGAATTTAAAATTACAGTTGACGGAAAACGGAGAGATGAACATCCTAAAATATTTAAAGAGATTACTCTGCATTATTTTTTCAAAGGAGTAAATCTGGAAAAAGAAAAAATCGAAAGAGCGATAAATCTTTCTCAGGATAAATACTGTTCCATATCGGCAATTCTGAAAAAAAGTGCGGAGGTAAAATATACTTATGAAATTGAAAATATTTAGTCTGGTTCTAATCATATTCGTGTTTGCATTTTCTCAGGAAGGAAATGACCTTTTCAATAAAGGAATGGAAAAAATCTCCAAGAAGCAGACAGAGGCGGGCAGAGAATTGCTTAAAGAATTCATAGATTCCTATCCTGACAATGAAAACAATTATACTGCTCTTGTCACTCTGATTAAAACATGCTCCCAATCCCAATTTGAAGAGAAAGTCGCTTATTCCGAAAAACTCTCCGAAATGTATCCGAAGGATAAGGAGACGCAGAATGTGCGGATTGAACTTTCAAATCATTTTATAAAGAAAAAAGCATATTTTGAGGCAGCTGCATGGCTCATGCAGATAATAATGTTTACTGATGAAAACAGCAAAACATTTCAAACAGCAGAGGGAAATCTGACGAAGGTGATTGAAAAATATTTGACTTCTTCTGAACTCGAATATATGCTTTATAATTACAATTCCGATGTTTTTAATCCATTGATTCTGTTTCGGCTGTATCAGTTGAGTATTGAATCTGATGAATTGCAGAAGAGCGATATATTCAGGCAGAGACTCATAAAGGATTATCCTGAAAGCGAATATACGAAAAAATACATTTTTGAAATAACCAATAATAAAAATTCCAAATGCAAAATAGCCCTGCTACTTGAACTGACAGGTGATTTAGCCAATTTTGGAGAACAGGTCAAGAGGGGATGCGTAATAGCAAATGAAGAGGAGAATATAGACATAGTCCCGTTTGACACTGACGGAAGCTCTGTTAGAACATTGGAACTTGTGGATTCAATATATGCTGACAATACTTATGTGGCAATAATAGGACCTATGACCAGCCAAGAGACTGTTGTTGTGGGGGCTTATCTCTATAAGGATAAACTGCTTCCCGTCCTCTCTCCGACTGCAACTGACGGAGAGATTCTGCGATTCAATTCAAATATATTCCTTGTCAACAATACTCTTGTGGAAGAGGCGATGTTCACAGCCGACTGGCTGAAGAGCGATTCATTATATCAAAATATAGGTGTTTTTTATTCTGACGATTCTTACGGGAAGACACTTGCAAATTCATTCAAGAATGAGGCAGAGAGGCTTGGACTGAATATAATCTTTGAGATAAGCTATCCTGCCGGAACACAGGATTTTCTTGATAAAATTGAAATGATAGAAAAAATGAAAATAGATGCGATATATCTTCCTGTATCTTCGGAGGATGCGATTCTTCTATCAACTCAACTTGCATTTAAGGATATCAACCCGCTTCTTGTGGGCGGATCAGCTTTATACAATGAGAATCTTATACGGCTTGCAAAAGATTACCTTAAAAATACTGTGATAGTATCACCGAAGACGGCAAATGGACTCTCCGAATCATACAACAACTTCAGACTCAAGTATTTCAGAAAATATTCGACTGAACCCGACAGATTCGCAATACTCTCGTATGATACTTATAAACTTCTCGCCATGCTCATCAAAAACGGCTATAACACCAGAAAAGCCATTTTGAATTATTTGAAGACAATGGATTATTATGAAGGAGCTTCAGGCAGGATATCTTTTCAGAAGAGCAGGATGAATTTTGATCTTTTCGAAATAAAAAACAATGAATTCATTAAAAAGGAGAAATAATGAAAAACAAAAAAAATGAAGAAATTAAGGAAAATATTTCATTTTCAAAACTGAGTTTAATTCTCTTCGGAGCCGCCATAGCGTCTATTCTTATCGGTTATGTTTTGCTGTCTCGCGGAGATATAGCATTCTCGCCTGTGCTTCTTGTTCTCGGATATGTAGTGCTTATACCGCTGGCTATCTTAAAAAAATGAAAAAGGCAAAATTATCAATTCTTCTTCTGACGCTTCTCTTCGTCTGTATTAATTCGCAGGAGATAAGCGATGTTTTCAAGCAGGTGATAATGCTTGAAAACGACGCATTTGATTTTTATCCTGAATACGGCGAGATTCTCAGGGGGGAGGGATATATTCCTGATGCTGATTTTGATTTAATGAGAATAAAATACAGGGAATTTATAAATGATTCAAACACTAATCCCTTCTACTATGTCGCTTACGGATTTACATTTCATTATAAAAAGCAAAATGATTCAGCTTCATTCTATTTTGCCAAAGCCAGCGAATTGGCGGGAACCGATTATGCGGTGCACCTAAGACTCTATCAGATTTACTCTAAGCATGTCATACAATATGCAATGGACAAAGAGATAGAGCAGTTTGAAAAAATTAAATATAAAATCGGAGCAATTGCCCTTCCAGAAGTGGCGCAGTATCTTAATATTTCAGCCATTGAAGAGTATTCGGAAAAAAATATTGACAGAGCGGCTGAATATCTGATTTTAGCAAACAAGCTTGACCCATACAACCCTGATATAATAGAAAATCTCTTCAATCTCACAATAAGGGAGAGAAGGTTCGAATACATCGGTTATGCCATCAAGATGCTTAAAGACCAGCTTTCGGAGAGTTTTAATAAATTTGCTTTTATAGTGAATGTTTTAAGATATTCAAGATATTTGATTTTGACAGTATTTTTCGTAATGACCGTGATGCTTTTCATAAGAATTTCAGACAAGTATATGTATTTTTTCAAAAGATATGTCCGTCTCCCTTTGGATGTGAAGCAGAAATCATTTTTAGGTCTTTTGGTTCTTTTTCTTCCTCTTATTCTTCAGTTGAATCCTGTCATCTGGCTTTTCTATATCGGATTTATTGTATTTTTGCTGACTGAAAAGAAAGAGCGGATAATTATGATTTTGATGCTTCTCCTTGTCTCTCTGCTTCCGCAGATTTTTCGCGTGGAAAACAGTGTTTTGGGGATGATGAATCCAGATGACAATGTCAGTGTTATGATTAAAGCAGACAATACATACTGGGATATAAAACTCTTAAATAAAATAAACAATTTAATTGACGAGCAGCCATTCAACACACCGCTGTTATTTGCAAAAGCCAAGCTTTTCAAAAAAGGCGGGTATTTTGAGAATGCGGAAAATGAATATAATAAAATTCTCCTAAAAAAGGATGAATTCGGAGAATTGTACAATAATATCGGAAATATAATGTATCTTAATGGTTATTATGCAAAGGCGATTGAAAATTATAAAAAAGCTACGGAGCTTTCTCCGACTCTGGCACAGCCTTACTACAATCTGGGGCAAGTGTATTTGAAGAAAATGGAATTGACTGTTTCAGACGATTATGTGAGAAAGGGCAAAGAGATGAATTATGAACTGGTAAGCTCTTTTATCGAAAATGCAGAGGAAAAATACTATAACACTGAGATTATAGATTGCAATATTCCGGAAAAATTTATATGGAACGAATTTTTAAGGAAGAAAAAGGCAAGTGATTCTCCTGTCATGATGGGAGTAAATATAAACATACTGTCGTTTTTGGCAATCTGTCTGATTATTTTTGCATCAATATTGATTTTCTTCTTCAGAAAAACATTAAGAATAGAAAGATGCCACACCTGCGGAAAACCTATATCAGAAGGAGACAGGAGAAGATTCAGCGAAGCATATATATGCGAAGATGATTTTAAGGGCCTTGAAGAGACTCTCTCCGATGTATTTAAGGCGAGAAAATTTGAGAGTCTAATCAGGTTGAGAAAAAAGGCATTTTTCAGGAAGAGAAAATTCTTCTCATTAATCTTTCCGGGATTCGGAAAAATACTTGAAGGACGCACAATCAAAGGATATCTACTTGCAGTTACCGCATCCGTGTTGATTCTTCTGCTGTTTTCCGAGAATCTTCTTATAAGCAAGAATCCCAATTTATACTTAGGAATACATTTTGAATACAGATTCGTCTATGGAGGATTGATTTTGTTTTTGTATCTTATAAGTTTTATAATAACAAAGGAAGAAAAATGAAAGGCGAAATTCGTTCAAAAGATGATCTGCCGAATGTAATAGGATTCATTGCACAAACGGAAAAAAGCGGTGTATTGTCTCTAATGGACAAAACAGACAAGATTGAAGTGGGATTCATAAAAGGCAGTGTCAATGCGGCGGTGTATCACCGCGGAGGTACGCAGGAGCTTATAAAGGAGTATCTTGTGAACAGCGGAAAAATATCAATGGATGAATTCAAAAAAATACTGGATATTCACAGAGATACCAAATTGCCCCTCGAAAAAGTTTTGTTTGACGAAAAATGCATAACACAGGAGCAGTGGAGCGATCTGATTCAATTCAAAATACAGGAGATTTTTGACGAACTCTTCACATGGAGCGAAGGTTCTTACGATTTTCTTGAAGATGTGATTATGTATCCGAATTCAACAATTCAAATAAGAATAAACACTCAGGCATTGATGATGGAGGGTATGCGCAGAATAGATGAATGGCCGAATATTCAGCTTCTTCTTCCTAATCTTGAGATTTACTTCAAGATTGTGGAAAATTCGGCGATACCGCCGAATCTCGGGTCAGAAGAGAGCCGTCTTATACAGATGATTTCACCGAATAAATCGCTTGAAGAACTTATCAGGACAAGCGGGCTCGGGAAATTTCTAACATATCAGGCAGTTTACAATCTTCTTAAAATGAATCTGATTGTAAAGTCAAAGAAAGAATCGATTTTGGGAACAACCGTAAAAAAAGCAGAATCAAAGAAAATAGATAAACGGATTATTCTTTATTGGACGGTTCTAATGTCTGTCACTCTTGTCCTCACCGCGACAGGCATCTTCGCCCGTCCGTTTTTGACAAAAGCTGTAAAAATGGGAGATGTGAAATACACAGCTACTGAGGCATACGAAATGGAGAATATAGATTATCTGCTAAGAATCTATTTCTTAAAGTACAGAAAATTTCCTGAGACTTTGAATGACTTGGTAGTCATTAATTGGCTCAAGAAAGAGGATATAGAGAATTTTTTCTATATATGCACATCCGACGGTTATGCCCTTAAACCATTAAACGAATAGAATGGAGTACAAATGAAAAGAGTTATTTTTTTATCCCTGCTGATATCGCTGATTTTATTCGGATGCTCTGGCAAATCCGGTGATGAAGATAAAGGCATCACTAAGGTTACATTCTGGCATGTAATGGGCGGACCTTCAGGAGAGGTTCTGAATGAAATTGCGGATTCATTCAATATCCTGCACCCTGAAATCAAAATTGTGCTGATATCTGTCGGAACATACGAAGCTCTGTCAACAAAGCTGATGTCTTCTATTTCAAATCCGCCTGTGATGTCACAAGTTTATGAATCATGGACGAGCGAATTCTATAATGCGGGAATTCTCGCGCCCATGGAAGATTTTATGGAAGACTCCTACGAAGAAAACTTGAGACAGGATGTGTATAAAATATTTATTGAAGATAATACTTTCGGAGGAAAACTTGTCACGATGCCTTTTAATAAGTCAGTTCCTGCTTATTTTTACAATGAAGACATGTTCATTAAGAGCGGTTTAAAGGAGTTTCCGAAGACATGGGATGATTTCACTGCGGATATGAAACTGCTTACAGTTGATTTGAATAAGGACGGAGAGGCCGAACAGCATGGCACAGCATTCAATATAAATGTGTGGATGTTCGAATGCCGCCTTCTGCAATACGGAGGAGAGCTTGCTGACAGCGCCCTTCTTCCGAAATTCAATTCCAAAGCCGGAGTGAAGGCGATAGACATTGACAATCAGGTGGTGGCGCGCGACAAGAGCGGATACACAACCACAGGATATCAGCATCAGGACGATTTTCTTTCACAGAAAATCGCCTCGATTTACGGCTCCTGCGTCTCTCTCTCTTTCATTATGGATGCGAAACCGCCGTTTAATCTCGCAATGGCAAAGGTGCCGAGAGGAGAGACGGATGCGGTATTGATATCTGGAACAAATGTGGCAATATTCAATAAGGCGACAAAAAAACAGCAGGCAGCGGCATTTAAATTTGTGGAATTTTTTACATCTACTGATATGCAGGCCCTTTGGTCCGGAAGAACTGGTTATCTTCCCGTGAGAAAGAGTTCCATGAATTCCTCGCTGTTGCAGGCGCAGTTTGAAAAATATAAGGGGCTCAAAGAAGTATATGAACAACTGAATTATGCTTATATGGAGCCTCAGGACAAAGAATGGTATATAGGGAGAAAACTTTTAGGAAATGCCCTTGAATATGCGGTGAAGGGAGATAAAGATCCAAAGGCGGCTCTTGATGAAGCGGCAGAGGAATTCAAGAAGGAATTGAAAAAAAATGGCAAAATCTGATTCAGTGTCTGCAATAATTTCGAAAGTCAGAAAATCCATAGTTACAATCAAGACCGAAGACAGTCTCGGAACAGGTTTTATAGCTGATAAAAGAGGAATCATAATAACTAATTCCCATGTTATAGGCAATGCCAAAAGCTGTATAGTGACTCTTTACACTAAAGAGGAGTTAGAGGGAAAAGTTCTTCTTTCATATTTTTCTCAGGATATTGCATTTGTGAAGATTGATTCTCAAAAAAAACTTTATCAGGCGAAGATGCCTGTTGATAAAGACTATGCCATAGGAGATGCAGTTATTGCTTACGGCAATCCGCTCGGGTATGAAGATACTGTGACGAAAGGGATAATATCCGCTCTAAACAGGGAGATTCAGGGGATTAAATACATTCAGACCGATGTTGCAATAAATCCCGGAAACAGCGGAGGCCCTTTGATTGATACTGAAGGAAATGTAATAGGGATAAACACTTTAAAGATTGCAGATGCCTCCGGAATCGGATTTGCAATTCCTATTCATGATATACTCCCTCTTGTAAAGGAATCTCTTCTGAAATTTAAGGCGATAGAGAAGAGCAGGTACTGTCCAACATGCGGGTCTTATACGGAATCAGACGAAAAATGGTGCGCTAAATGCGGCGCAGAGCTTCCGGAGGCAGAACAGAAACACAGAGTATCAAACAACAAATGCAGTGCATGCGGAAGAGTAAACAGCAGAAAAAATAAATGGTGCGCATACTGCGGCCATAACCTGACGGAGAGCAAATGACTATTAATAATCTTTTCAAAACATTCTTTTCAAATGATAAGATTGACACAATTGATGAAGCTTCCAAACTGATTCAGGGGCTTCTTGAATCAATGGGGACTTCTCATGAAGAGGCAAAACTTGAGACTGAAAATAAGGATATGCTCGGATGGGTTATCAATTTCGGGAATTCAATTTTATACATATATGTTTATAAAAGCGACAACGGAGTAATATATTTAAAGGTCATATCTCCTCTCACTCTTCTTCCTGAAAAGAATATACTTCCATTTTACAGAACTTTGCTTGAGACCAACATGTATCTGAACGGATATATTATAGGAGTGGAAAAGAATATGGCCATTCTCATGTCAATAATAAAGATTCAGGACATAGATTCGGAAGAGGCTCGTAAAATGGTTGAACAGATTGCAAAACTGACTCTCGATATATCTGATAAACTCATTGAAGAGTTCAGCGCAGTTAGGTTTGAATCACAATAAAAGGAGGTTCGTTTGAAAAAAGATTTGGTTTCCATTTTGGATCTGTCACAGAAAGAGATTACGGAGCTCTTTGCGATAGCCAAGAAAGTAAAAAAAGAAGTAAAGAAGGGAAAATACAGAGGCTGTTTCAATCAGCAGACATTGGCTATGATATTTGAAAAGCCGTCTCTTCGCACAAGAGTGAGTTTTGAAACCGGATTTACACAGCTTGGAGGCCACGCTATTTATCTCGGGCCGAAAGATATTTCACTCGGAGCAAGAGAGAGTGTGCCTGACATAGCAAGAAATCTGGACAGAATGGTCAATATCATCATGGCGAGAACCTTTTCTCATAAATCAATTGTAGATCTTGCAAAATACTCAAAAGTGCCTGTGATAAATGCTCTATCGGATGCGGAGCATCCGTGTCAGGTATTGGCGGATTTTCTGACAATTGACGAACATAAAGGGAAGACAAAAAAATTGAAGTTTGCATTTCTCGGAGCAGGCAACAATATGAGCCATTCTCTTATGCTTATCTCGTCACTTATGGGGACAGATTTTTATATCGGCGTGGCAAAGGGATATGAACCTCAGGATTATTATGTGCAGAAGAGCAGGGAATTGGGAAAGAAGAGCGGCTCCAAAATAGTCATCACAAATGATCCTAATGAAGCGGCTAAAAATGCCGATGTAATTTATACTGATGTGTGGGCATCAATGGGCGAAGAGGCGGAGAAAGAAGCAAGAGCAAAAGCATTCAAGGAATATCAGGTCAATATGAAACTTTTCAAACAAGCCAAGAAGGATGCTTTGTTCATGCACTGTCTGCCTGCTCACAGAGGAGAAGAGGTTACTGACGATGTGATAGATTCAAAAAATTCCGTAGTATTTGACGAGGCAGAGAATCGTCTTCATGCTCAGAAAGCTGTAATGCTCCGTCTTTTAGGAGCAGAATGAAAAAAAATATTTATTCAGAAAAAGCTCCTAAGCCGGTCGGACCGTATTCACAGGCAGTAAAAGCAGGCGCTTTTCTCTTTGTATCGGGAACTCTTCCTATAGACCCTGTTACAGGTGAGATGATAAACGGAGAAATAGAGGATAAGACGAAAAGGATTCTTGAAAATATTAAGATAATCTTGAATGCGGATAATCTTGAATTGAAGCACATAGTAAAAATGACGATTTATCTGAAAGACATGAGTTTGTTTTCAAGAGTGAATTCAGTTTATAAAGATTACTTTGTTTCCAATCCTCCTGCAAGGAGCGCTGTCGGAGTCAGTGAACTTCCGAAAAACTCTGAAATAGAGATGGAGGCTGTCGCCTATTATGAAGATTAAGGAATTTTACAAGATTTCAGGTAGCGGAAATGATTTTATAATGATAGATGGAAGAGGCGGTTTAAAAAAACCGCCTCGCAGATATATTGAAAAGCTCTGCGCGAGAGGAACCGGCGTAGGTGCGGACGGACTTATACTGCTGAAGGATTCAAAGAGGGGATTTGATTTCAAAATGGTTTATTACAACAGCGACGGGAGAGAGGCAGATATGTGCGGTAATGGAGGCAGGTCCATAGTTTTGTTCGCTCATCTTTTGAAAGTAACTAAAAGAAGCCGTGTTGTCTTCGAATCAAGAAGAGCAGTGCATGAAGCGGAAATCAAGGGAAAGGATACTGTGAAACTCGAGATGCAAACTCCGCATTCTTTACGAAAAAAAATAAAAATATCAACATCTCTCGGCAAATTCGAAGGGGCATTCATAAACACTGGGGTGCCTCATTTCGTGATATTTGCGAAAAATATTGATAATATTGATGTGTTTTCAATAGGAAGAGAAATAAGGAACAACAAAGAATTCGGCAGAGAGGGGACAAATGTTGATTTTATTCAGAATAAAAACGGAAGGATTCATATAAGAACTTATGAACGCGGAGTTGAGAATGAGACTCTCGCATGCGGCACAGGAGCAGTCGCCTCTGCAATAATTTACAGCTTAGAAAACAGGAAAAAGTCTCCTGTAAGTCTTATTACCCGCTCAAAAGAACTTCTGAAAGTCTTTTTTTCGAAAGATTCCGATAAGGTTTATCTTGAAGGAAAAGTCACTTTGGTTTACAAAGGCATTCTGTACCTATGATTCCTTTTTTCCTTCTGATACTTCCCTTGTTTATACAATCATACTCAATATCCGACAATGATGTTGCAAAAGCGGACTTATTTCTCAATGCGGGAAACACATTTTTAATTAATGCGGTTGATTCAATTCAGGACAATTCACTTAAATATGCGCTAAAGGAGATATATCTTAACTCTTTGGTAAAGAGCAGGAGACTCTCAGAGATAAAATCATATTTCACTGCTTATAATCCAGATTTTGAGCAGGCAGTTAAGCGGGTGCTGTCGCAGGAAAAGGATACGGCATATCTCTCATACTTCTTGAAACTGGGATATAAGATTGAAAGCAAGGAATTGGATAAGGCAAGAATTAATTTGAAATCAATAAAAAGCATATCCGAGTACATAAATAAATATCCTGACGATGAACTTTCAAAAAGCATTTTTAAAACAATATGCGATTCTCTTCCGTCAGAAAATTTAGAGAAGTATCTTTTGGCGAATATGAAGAGTGAAGATGCCGAAAAAATTTTTGATGTCTCCAAGAACAATTCCGGATCGGTATTCTTATCTGCATTGATCAAAAATGACGAGGATAGAATATCCGAGCTTATAGATTTCAATATTGCTTTATTCAAAAAAACAGATAAGAGATACAAAATAAAATATTCTCATCTGGTGTCCGACTCGCTCAGAGACAAGACAATATGCTATTACATAGGGAGAAATTTAGAGGATAAATCCGAATTCAGAGAGGCTTTGAATTATTATATAAAATCTGAAGATGAAGAGGCGATTCTCAGGATGATAGCTGTTCTGAAGAACAACAGCAAAACTGACAAGGAGGCAGACTCGCTCCTTTTAAATTATAATGCGGTCTCTCCGGCATTTCTGTACCACAGAGCAAAATTGCTTCTATCCGTAAACAGAAAGAATGAAGGTGAATCAATTCTTCATACTATAGCAGGTATGTTTCCTCAGAATCTTTATTCGATAAGAGCCGCGATGTATTTTAAGGAGGGTATTTCGGTTGTATCAAAACCTTCTGAAATAAATGAGAATTTATTGGTCCTCTATGAAATATTCAAAAAAGCCTCATTTGAAGAATATTTCGACAGATTTGTGTTTCGATTGGTCTATAATAAAAAATTAGGTGAAGAGAGCGCTGCTTTTCTTATGGATTCTCTGAAAAGATATAATCTGGCGATATACTTTGCAGAAAAGGCGGCAATAAACAAAGGTTTTTCATCTTCTTTGATTAAAATTATGTATCCTGCTCCTTATTTGGATATATTCAGGGACGCCGCGGCAAAGAATCATATAGACCTTTCTCTTCTTCTTTCAGTGGCAAGAGAGGAGAGTTCTTTTAATCCAAATGCTCTATCCTCAGCTAAAGCGAGAGGAATAATGCAGCTTATGGATTTTACTTATGGAGAATACTATAAAGACAAGGATTATTTCAATATTGAAAAAAACATAAATGCAGGAGCAAAACATCTTTCATCCTATTTGAAAGATTTTCCGGACAATCCTGCAGAGGGGATAATGTCCTATAATGCGGGAAAAGGGAATGTAAAAAAATGGAAGAGGCAGTACGCAGACTGGGAGCTTTATCTTGAAGCAGTTCCCTTCATTGAAACAAAAAACTATGTCAAAAAAGTGCTCAGAACATTTTATATTTATAAGTTCATAGTCAAGGTGTCATAGAGCATATAAACAGGTATCTGAAATGATGACTCCGGATCTATAAGTGAATCTCCCCTCATTATTTTATAAAACAATGATGAAGAAAGAGTCTTGCCTGTCTTTCCGGCATAAGCTATCTGCTGGCCTTTTTTAACCTTTGAACCAACCGATACAAGTATATTTGAGAGATGACTGTACTGTGTCTGATAACCATTGTGCTTTACAATGACAGTGCTACCGTTTTTGTCTTTCACTCCCGAAAAAATCACTTCTCCGTCAGCAGTCGAAAATACCTTCTCCTCCGTTTCAGAAACGAAAAGAATTCCGGTTGATGTCTTTATTGTTTGAGTGTATGGGTCTTTGACCTCTCCGAATCCTCTGAGCACCCAGCCGCCCACAGGGACAAGAGAGGGAACCGATGCCGACTTTTTATTGTTTTTAAGTAATTTTATTGTTGAATCGCTGACAGTATTCAAATATCCGGTTAGAACAAGGAGTGAGTCAAGATTCGAAGTCAATTCCGGAAGTTCATTCTCTGTTTTGATAATTCCCGACATATACTCATATATAGGGAGAATATTTGACATATCCGATTTCAATTTTTTTACACCCATATCAATATCCTGAATCTTCTCTTTCATCTCATTGTCTTTGATTGACAACAGCTTGACCTCTTCTTTTGTCTTTTTTACTGAAGCATATTTGCTGATATTTTTGAAATTTATAACCGACATTGTCAGCAGGTAAACTGTAACAGAGAAGAGAAGGAGAAATATCACGGGGATGAAAATGAAAAGAAACTTGGAATGTTTTGCATCTTCAGATGAGTGTGGTATAACGGAAAATCTGACTTTTCTCCGTGAAAAAAATCTATTCATTATAGGGCTCCAGTATGTTTTTGGTCAGGTCCTTGAGTTTGTTGATTGCTCTGTCTTTTATCTGCCTCACTCTCTCTCTTGATATCTGCAGTTCGTCGCCAAGCTCTTCAAGAGTGTGAGGCCTGAAATCATCAAGTCCGAAATATTTTTTCAAAATGAATGACTCTCTCTCAGACAATTTATCAAGCTGAGCCGAAAGAGTCTCCTTATACCTCTTTCTGAAGAGCGTCTCCTCAGGAGATTCTTCAGTATTCTGCGAAATTGTATCTGATAAATAAAGGTTCTCATCAGAAGAAATCGGTTCGCTCAAAGACACTTCGGTTTTTGTAAGACTAACTATCTGTTGAACCTCAGCTTCGGACATCCCTATCTTATCTGCAATCTCCTTGAATGTGGGGACCTGTCCGCTCGAATCAAAGAGCGCATGTTTAGTCTTTCCCACAAGATTCATCTTTCCCATCTGCGATAATGGAACTCTAATGTTGCTGTTATTCTCAAGTATTGCCTTCATAATCGTCTGTCTTATCCACCAAACCGCATAAGATATAAATTTCACATTTTTGGATTCATCAAATTTCTGCGCCGCCTTTATAAGACCATAGTTGCCTTCATTGATAAGCTCGGACAAGGAGAGTCCTTTTCCCTGATACTCCTTAGCAACATTCACAACAAATCTGAGATTTCCTTGAATGAGCTTCTCTAATGCCTTTTTATCGCCATTCTGTATTCTTTTGGAATAGTCTCTCTCCTCATCTACAGTGAGGAGAGAGAATCTCTTTATTTCCTTCAGATATATCTGAAGCGATTTATCATTCAAATCCTTGAAATTTATTTTTTGCTCCTTACTTTGTCTTCACTACCACCCAGATTGAAGTATTTCCTCTCTTTACGGTAATGAGAACATCTTTGCTCTTTTCATATTTCTTCTGCGCATTTGAAAAATCAGTCAGATTCTTTATCTGATCCGACTCGATTTTCACAATCACATCTCCAATTCTTATTCCTGCAGGGTAAACAGGAGAATCATTGCCTATTTTCGTTATTACGACTCCTGTTTCAATGTTGATATTATATTTGGATTTATTTGAGTCATTTATATTTTCCACATTGATGCCAAGCCATTTGTTCTCTTCTTTGACAGAATCATTATTCTGTGCCGCAGACGCATCTTCAAGTTTTCCTATCTCAGCTGTCAGCGTCTTCTTTTTCCCGTCTCTCAGTATTGCGATTTCAACCTTCTTGCCTGCCTCGGTCTCTGCCACTATAAGACGGAATTTATTTACATTTTCTATTTTTTTGCCGTTGAATTCAATGATGACATCGCCTTCTTTCAGTCCTGCTTTGTCTGCAGGCGTGTTTGCTTCAACCTGAGCAACCAGAATGCCTGTATCCTGTTTTCCCATGCCGAATTTGGATTTTAGGTCTGAAGTGAGCTCCTGAGGCACTATGCCGAGATATCCTCTTGAGACTACTCCTTTATCCTTCAGCTGATTTATAACTGATACAACTATGTTTGAAGGGATTGCAAATCCGATTCCCACATTCCCCCCTGAAGGAGATGCTATGGCTGAATTGACTGCAATGACATTCCCATTAAGGTCAACGAGAGGTCCGCCGCTGTTTCCCGGGTTGATTGAAGCATCTGTCTGAATGAAATCCTGATACATTGGTCCGCCTGACAAAGCTATGTTTGAACGGTTCTTTGCGGAAATCACTCCGACAGTGACTGTTCCGTCAAATCCGAAAGGATTACCGACTGCCATCACCCAGTCTCCAACCTCTATGTCATCCGAATTTCCGAATTCAATATAAGGCATATCACTTACATTCTTAATTTTAATGACAGCAATATCAGTCCTGTCATCCGTTCCGATGATTTCAATTTCATCTCCCGTGAATTCTCTCTCGTCAAGAAGCCGTACGGATATTTTTTTCGCATTCTTGATTACATGATAATTTGTTACAATATATCCGCTCTTGTCGAATATGAATCCTGTGCCCATTGCCGTATTCTTATTTTCGATTTCAGGCATGTCTTTGAAGAAATCGCGGAAAAAAGGGTCATCGAACGGAAAAAACGGAGAGGATTTTACTGTGCTCTCTGCAGTGATGTGCACAACAGCAGGAGTTACATTCCTTGCCAGTTCTTTGAATAAAGGGAGTGCAGACTCGGTAGAGCCGCTACTGTTGATTTTAACTGTTTCTGTTTGGCAATTTGCCTTCTGAACCAGAGTCGCGGAAATTATGCCACACACAAAGACTAAAACGACAATTACAGTTACAGTCAAAAAGCGTTTCACAAAACCTCCTTGTTGTTTATATAATCCTATATTTTAATATCATATCGCTTTAATGTCAATATGAAAATACCTTCCAAAATATCTTGACACGAAAACAAAATGGCATATAGTCCAATAAATAATTTAAAAAAACAAAAACAGAATAAAGGAGAGATTCTATGAAGAGAGAGGATTATGCAATAAGAGTAACATGGATAGGATTCTGTGTCAATCTCGCTCTGACAGCATTCAAGCTTTTTGCCGGTATAGTAGGACGAAGCGGAGCAATGGTGGCTGACGGCATTCATTCTCTTTCTGATTTCGTCACTGACATAGTAGTGCTTTTCGGATTCAATTTCGTCAAGAAGCCTGCAGACGAGGACCACGAGTACGGCCACGCAAAATACGAGACTCTTGCGGCTGTGATAATCGGACTTCTGCTTCTTCTTGTCGGATTCTTTATTTTGTATTCAGGCATAACGAATATCATAAGAATTGCGACAGGCGGTGAGTTTGAGAAGCCGAGTCTTATTGCATTTTTAGCGGCTCTTTTTTCAATAATTTCAAAGGAATGTCTTTACAGATATACTGTTCATGCAGGAAAGAAGATAAACAGCCAGGCTGTTATAGCGAATGCATGGCACCACCGCTCCGATGCTTTATCTTCTATCGGAACTCTTGTAGGCATAGGATGCGCCATATTTCTCGGGGATAAATGGGTGGTGTGCGATCCCATAGCGGCAGTCATAGTGAGTTTCTTCATTATTAAAGTGGCGATTGAAATAATGAGGGCAAATGCGGGAGACCTTCTCGATCAGGCATTATCAAAGGAAGTGGAGGAAGAGATACTCTTTATCATCAAGAGCATTGAAGGAGTCAAAAATCCCCACGAAATAAGGACCCGAAGAATAGGAAATGATTATTCCATAGATATTCACATAGAAGTGGATTCGGAAATGTCAGTCAAGCATGCGCACAAAATAGCGACAAGAGTGGAAGAGCAGGTAAGAAACAGATACGGAGAGAAAACCAACATAGTCGTGCATGTCGAACCGTGTGAAAATGTTGATGAAATAATCGGGGGAATCTGAAAAATAAAAGGGGGCAAAAAAGCCCCCTTTCTAATCTCAAAACTATTCAGCTTTCTTTATAACGAACTGATTTGTCGATGAAACATTGATTGTGTTCAATGAGTCGCTGACAAGAGATGTTGATACTGTGACAGAGTATATCATGCCGAATTCAAGCGGTGCGCCTGCATACTGAACTGTTGTGTCAGTTGCCTCGACTGCCCAGATTGAATCTCCCTTGTATGACAATACATAGACGAGATATTTCTCTGCGTCTGCGAGTTTATTGAAAGTTATTGCAAATGCTTTTCCGTTCATTGTCGTGTCTGAAGGAAGAGGAGTCGCTATTGAGAGAGACGGAATTGATATTTTGTATGTGTGCATGGGCGAGCTGTCAAGTGAAAGCTTGTAAGAATAGATCCCCGCCTCTTTTATCTCTTCCGAATGGCTTCCTGATGTTTGGACATCAAGTCCCTTTGCGTCAGACCAAGTTGAATCCTCTCCGAATGAGCTCTCAACTGTAATCATATTGCCTTTTACTTCGTCTTTCGTCTTCCAAGCAAGAGTGATGTTTCCTGCTATGAATGTTGTGTCTCCTGCATCGACTTTTGCCACATCTTTGAACATTTTCTTTGTTGAGAAGTCTGCTTTGTAAGTATAATCTCCGTTAATTACAGCTGACTGTTTTGAACAGCCGAATGAGAAAATGACCATCAAAATAGCGATTACAAATAGAAACCTTTTCACTAAAAACCTCCTATTTAAGATATTTTTTCAGCGTATTATATAGAAATCCTGCAAAAAGTCAAGAGAGGCGGATTATTGAAATGCGTCCATTGAAATTTTATACTCACAAAAATTGCCCGTATTGACATTTATCTTATAAATCGTAAAATTAAGCTATGTTACAAATTCTTCTTTTTGCATTCTTAATCAGAAATTTTTCGGATTTTCCGGCAGGTTCAGACACATTTAAAATGGTTGAATCCGAGAGCGGAAAAAAATTCGATATATGTGTTGAGAGCGGAGAGTCAATTTTTTCCATCAAAGTGCAGAATAAAAATCTGACATATCTGGAGACATTTACTGTGAGGAATGACACATTTTATATTTCCGACAGATTCATGAAGATGGGAATATTCAGTGTGAGATTGTCATACTTTCCTGAAAGGATAAGAATGATTACGCCGTTTTCTGAAGATACGAAATGGACATATAAGGGAGTGGAGAGCGGAGGCGGATATAAAAGAAATGTGGAATCAAAAGGCTTCATAGAGATTAATTCTGATACTGTTGTTATTTATAATATAAGCAAAAGAGGGAAAGGCGAGGATACCACAATTGTTGCCTTTGATGAAAATTATAATCTTTATAAAATAACGATACAGATTCCCAATATTCTCGGACTGCATCAGCTTCTCGGATTCAAATCGCAGAGACTGAATCTTATCAGGAGAGAAGATTGAGCAATTTATTTGATTCGGTGCAGTATGCAAAGGGAGTGGGTCCGATAATGTCCGAACTGCTTTCTAAAATCGGTATCAAAACAATATATGATTTGATAACTTATCCGCCGTTTAAATACATAAACAGAGAGCTCACTTCAAAGAATAGTTTCAAAGAGGGAGAGAATGTCACTTTTGTGGGAGAGGTTCTTGACTCAGGCATGACAGTAACGAGAAGAAGGATGATAATTTTTACAGCAGTTGTGAAATCTGATAATATGTATATTTGCGCAAAATGGTTTAATAATCCTTATCTTCAGGATGTCATAAAACCGAAGGATATAATAGTTTTAAGCGGAACAGTAAGGTCGAAGAAAGGGCTTTATGAGATGCTTCATCCTGAATATGAAAAATTTCCCGAGGAGGATGTAGAGCTGATACATACGGGAAGAATTGTGCCTTTATACCATCTGACAAAGGATCTCGGCCAGAGGTGGCTGAGAAAGGTAATCAAGCTTGCAGTAGATTCCAATATAGATTTTCTTGAAGAGGACATACCTGATGACTTGATAGTAAAGAGGGAATTGATGGATATAAAGACTGCAGTAAAAATTATGCATTATCCGCAGAACAGCGCTGATATTGAAAGAGCTTTAGAGAGAATGAAGTACTCGGAGCTATTTTACGCGGGACTTAAAATCGCATTGAAGAGAGAGAGGATGAATGAGACCGGAGATTTTAATTACGTCTCCGAGGCTCATTTTACAGAGACATTCAAGAAGAATCTTGATTTTGAGCTCACTGAAGATCAAAAAAAAGCCGTTAAAGAGATATTTTCTGATATGAAAAGCTCAAAAGCGATGAACAGGCTTCTTATGGGAGATGTCGGAGTGGGAAAGACAATAGTTGCTGTTATTGCGATGCTTTATGCGATTGAAAGCGGCTACCAGTGCGCCTTGATGGTTCCCACCGAAGTGCTTGCCCAGCAGCATTATATCAAAATAAAAAATCTCCTTGAGAAAATGAATATAGAAATTGTGCTTTTGACATCTTCAGTGAAGACTGACAAGAGAAGGCTTTCTGAAATTGAGAACGGGAAAGTGAATCTTGTAATAGGAAC
>DCUY01000111.1:29355-34513 GCA_002327905.1 Caldifarciminota bacterium UBA2202
GCAACTCCTATTCCGCGATCCCTCTCTCTTGCTCTCTACGGAGAGATGGATATGACTGAAATAAAAGAGAAGCCGAAGATGCAGAAGAGCATCAAGACAAAGTGGGTCTCGCCAAAAGCTATTGGGAAGATGTATCAGTTTATTGAAAAAAGAATACTTGAGCATGAGAGTTGTTTTATTGTATGCCCTGCCATAGACGCCGATGAAGAGGCGGATATGGAATCTGTCGAGAAAATCTATGACGAGGTGCGCAAAAAATATCTGAAGAGGGCAAGAATAGGAAAGATACATTCCCGCCTTCCGCAGGCAGAGAAGCAGAGTGTGATGGAGATGCTCAATAACAAAGAGCTTGATGTTCTTATAGGCACAACAGTGATTGAGGTGGGAATAGATGTCAGGGATGCCACTGTAATGGTAATACTTTCAGCGGAGAGATTCGGGCTTTCACAGCTCCATCAGCTGAGAGGCAGAGTGGGAAGGGGAGAGAAGCAGTCATACTGCTTCCTTGTCTCAGGAGGCAGAATGAGTGATGACGGAATAAAGCGCCTGCAGACAGTTGCAAAGACAAATGACGGATTTGAAATTGCAGATATGGATTTGAGAATGAGAGGAGTGGGAGAGGCATGGGGAAAGAGGCAGAGCGGAATACCTCAATTTAAGTATGCTGACTGGTTTGACGATTATCATCTAATGAAGATCGCATTTTCGGATGCGGCTGAGCTTATTTTAAGAGACAGAAATCTGTTGAATCAGGATAACAGATGTGTTAAAATCGCTTTAACAAGGAGAAAAACAGATGAAATCGATTAATTTCCGCATATTATTCGCAATTATCATAACTCTTGCATTGTCATCATGCACAGGCTCAAAGATAAAGGAATCCGCAATAGGAAAAATTGAAGAGATAGCGATTTGCTCCTCAAATATAGTCTATTCGGCAGTTGAGAAAAATCTTCTTGATGCCCTCACTGTTGAAGTTTCAATGCCTGTCAAGGAATCGGTATTTTTCACAGTCTTCGTGACTCTTGACAGACTTCACATATACAAGAGGGAGAAGAATATTATTTTTATCACCAATATCAACAGGAATGACGAATATTCTCAGATAATCAATGGATTTTTGACAAAAGAGGATATTGAACAGATTAAAAAAGAGGGTGCTCTCTTTTTCAGCATATTTGACGGTTTCGCAAAGGGGCAGAACATTTTTATAATCGCAGGCGTATCTGAAGAGGCGATAAACAAAGCTATTGCAGAGAGAGCAGATGCAATAAAAAAATTCTTCATGGATAATACTTCCCGCTCTCTTGAAATGATGGTCTATTTTACAGGAGAGAATAAAAGATTGAGCAGAGAGATACTTGACAAGGCAAATATAAAAATAAAGGCTCCGTCGGACTTTGAAACTGCATTTTACGATAAAGAGCTTAATGCATACGCTATTGCCGCGCTGTATCCTTTCAGAGCTGTCACAATGATGACTGTAAGCGACACAAATTCATTCAGTTTCGAATGGATGGTGAATATGAGGAACCTGATAGGCAGAAAGCATTTCGGAGGTGATTATATTGACACGCAGTTTTTAAAGATAGAGAAACAGAAGATTTCTTTCAACGGATATCCGGCTCTTGAAATAAAAGGCACATACGCAAATGATGAGAAACATTACGGCGGTCCGTTCATTTCCTATCTTATAAAAGCAGGCAACAGACTTGTCTTTTTGGACGGTCATATTTTCCTTCCGGGAGAGAAAAAATATTTCAAGCTTATGGAGACAAAGACAATAATGAACTCAATAAATTTGGAGTAAAAGTGAAAAACATTATTGTGCTTACGGGAACATGGTCGCATGAATGCAGAGAGGTGGAAAAATTCTGGAAGCAGAAGAATAAAAAGACAAAATTCAATCTTGAAATAATTGATGTTGATACTGAAAAGGGCATGAAGCTGATGGACGAGTTTGAGGTCTCCTCAGTGCCTGTAACAATAATAGACAATGAGGTTGTCTTTATAGGAATTCCTGAAATCAAGAAAGTGGAGGAAATCTTTGAAGAGAATAATTAATTATGTTGCCATTGTATTTTTATGTTTTTCTTTGGCGGCGAATGAAAAAGCGATAATTGAAGGACTCTCATACATGGCTGTTCTGCCTTCTGAAATCGGTTTGGATTTAAGCTCATTCAGAGGGGATTCATATTCCATGAAACTCTGCGATTACATACTCGAAAATCCGCAGAAGTCGGAATTTCAGACAGAGGAGCTTGTTAAATACATCAGAGGGTTTTCAATATCCGAACTGTACAAATATGCGGATAGAATGGAGACAGACAAAAAGAAGAACAAGAAGACTGACTGGAAGAATATATCAATGAATCCGACAGTGTGGAGAATGGATTTTCTCTATGACACGATGATGGGAGACTCGGATTATTACAGCATGGCTGAAGAATTTCTGAAAAATACCGACCCTCTTAAAATTGACGAAAAGAGATTTATAAATATTCTTGAAGCGACGGACTATCTTCTCTCTGTTGATGAGACTGAAATGCGGAGAACAGCTGAGGACTTGAAAAAAACGGTTGAAGGCAGTGCGAAAGTAATTATCGGAACAATGAACGATGATACATTCTTTGTTTCAAGGGAGAATGTTTTGATAATTGATTTCGGAGGAGATGACTGTTATATAGCTCTTAACGATTATTCGCTCGCATGCGGAGAAAATGGAATATCGGGGATAATTGATTTTCACGGTGATGACAATTACATAGGAAAATCCTTTGATATGGGCTGTGGAATAAACGGAGTCGGATTCATTGATGACAGAGAAGGAAATGATGCGTATTCATCAGTATACTGCTCAATGGGCTCCGGATTCGGCGGAATCGGCTTCATTTTGGACAGAGGCGGAAATGACACTTATACGGGAAACGGATACTGTCAGGGATTCGGATTCACAAAGGGCGTGGGATTTATCTATGACATTAACGGAAATGATTCATATATAGTGAGAAACGGAATTGAGGACAGCAGAGAGGCGGGGTATCATGCGCATCTTTCTCAGGGCTTCGGCTTCGGAATGCGCGACATTGCCTCCGGAGGTGTAGGAATGATTCTTGATAATTCGGGAGACGACCTTTATACAGGGGAATATTTTGTACAGGGTTCGTCATACTGGCACTCTTTGGGGATTCTGTATGATAATTCCGGAAATGATGTTTACAAAAGCAGAAGATATTCTCAGGGGGCTGGAACGCATTTCACTACGGGGCTTCTATTTGACAGAGAGGGTGATGACCTTTATCACTCATGGGGCGTCTCTCAGGGGTGCGGGCATGATTTTTCATTTGGAATGCTGACTGACTACAAAGGAAATGATATTTATTACAGCAACTGGTTATCTCAGGGGGCTGGAAATGCTAACGGAGTGGGACTGCTAATTGATTATGAGGGCAATGATTCATATAAAACAGTAAAGACGGATTCTCAGGGATGGGGGAATCCTCTGCGAGAGACATTCTCATACGGAATGCTCTTTGATATGCAGGGAGAAGATTCCTTCAATAAAATAAATCAGAAGACCGAAGTTAAGACAAAAATGGGGGTTCTGATTGACAAAGATTAAACTTATTTTCATTTTATTTTTTGCTGTATCGGTTCTTTACGGAGATGAATTTTCAGACCTTGTCATGAAACTTTCAATTTATGAAGATTCTGTTCAGGCGGAGACAGATTCTCTTCTTGTGAACTTATATCCTGAAGAGACTGGAGAAAAAATGACAAGCTGGATAACAGGAGATGATTGGGTAAAGAAGACCGTAGCAGTAAGAGTTCTCAAAAAATTCAGAGAGAAAGAGAGTATAAGCAGGCTTTTAAATGAAAAGGGAATAGACGCAGTTTACGGATTCAGGATTTTCACGGGTGATTCAATCAATTTTTTCACTGAATATGAAAGGCCTCTGAAAAAGTATCAATATGAATCCTTTATAGGAATGGTAAAAAGCAGGGCATGGGAGACTGATGCGGATGAAATAATAAAAATAATAGAGACAAAAAATGCGTCGGATTATATAATCGTGCAGGGTATTAACGGGCTCATAGAAATACGCAGAAAGAAGAATATTGATTTAAAAAATATTGATGAGAGATTCTTCTTAAACCTGTTCAAAAAGAAAAACTCGGCAATCGATGAAAAGGCTGTCCTGCTGTTGTCAGTTCAAAACTCTGTCAATGCCGATTCATTATTTTCAAAATCCGATGATATGCGAAACAGCATCAATTTCATCAGATTCTGCATTGCCTCGGGAGATACGGGGAGAATTGAAGATGCAATGGCTTATTATGACAGAGATAAGAGCAGTCTCTCTTATATGCTTGATTATGAAATGACAGAGTACCTGAAACTTTTCGGAGATTCTCTGTTGAAAAATATGTCAGAGGATGAAAAATACGCAGAAATAAAAGAATTAACAGTTAAAGCGCAAGGAGTATCAGATGAGCAATAGACCCTCTTGGGAAGAATACTTCATGGAGATAGCATCTCTTGTGTCAACGAGAGCGACATGCCTTAGAAGAAAAGTGGGTGCGATAATTGTCAAGGACAGGCACATTCTCTCAACCGGCTACAATGGTCCGCCCAAAGGAACGCCGCACTGTGATGAAATAGGAGGGTGCATGAGAGAGAAGCTGAAAGTGCCTTCCGGAGAGAGAATGGAATTGTCGCGGGCTGTTCATGCAGAGCAGAATGCAATAATTCAAGCGGCAAAGCTCGGAATAAATATTGAGGGCTCTGATATGTATGTGACTAATCAGCCATGTTTCATCTGCGCAAAGATGATAATCAATGCCGGAATAAAAAAAATATTCATCAAAGAGGGATATCCTGATAAAAACGCAGAGGAGATATTGAAAGAAGCCGGAGTCGAATTGATTCAGCTGAATAAATAGAATTCATAAGACGGGATTCATGCAATATTAATGGGTGACAGATATAGGGGGAGAGAGATTTATTCTTTGAGATTGTCCTGAAGCAAGATATTGCTTAGTCGGATGCGAAGATTGTATAGATACAATCAAATTCACTATTTCTATAATCAATTTGACGAAAAGCGTCTCTGATAGAGCGTGATTTGGTGTTTTGTCAAATAACAAAAAAATAGTA
>DCUY01000062.1 GCA_002327905.1 Caldifarciminota bacterium UBA2202
TATCATGATGGAGTAGAGTTGGAGTGCTCAAAGAGCAGTCCAACAACTTCTGCCTGCCACATGATGTGCTGTCTTGTGATGACGTCCTCATTCGCTTCGGCTGATGGCACACGGTACACGGCATACGGCATACGGCGAACGGCATACGGTACACGGCATACGGCATACGGCGTTTTTGTTTCGCCACATATTATTTTGCCGACCGCATGCCAACATAAAATGAAAAAAATAAATCTTGATTTTTATATATAGAGAGATATAATTGTTATAGAGATTGTTCATTGAATTCAAACCATCTCGCTTTCTGATAATTAGTTTAATTGAATTCTTAAATATGTGAGAAATAAGAAAAACAGGAGAACTTGAAAACAGATAAGGAGATAAATTGATAACAAGAATATCCGATGTTTCATACAATACTGTCGGTTTCATACATGACAAAGTGATAGAGGATGCCTCCACATCGCAGATAGGATTTATAGAGGGAGATGCGGTTCTTGACCTGCATAAAAACACAATAGGATATATTTTATTCGGCAGAATAGAAGATATGCATCATGACGCTCTTGCATACATCGAAGGCGATATATTGTATGATGCAACGCACACTGTAATAGCTTATCTTTACAGTGAAAGGATTGAAGACGCTTTTCACAATACCGTAGGGTATGTTCACAATCAAGCGGATAAATCCATGATTGCCGCTCTGATTATTTTCGGATTCATTTCTCTTATTTAAAAAATGGATTTGAAAATGAAGAAATTCTTATCTATTTCAATTCTTCTCATGTCATGTCTTTTTTTGTTTTCTCAGAATTTTGATGACCATAAAATATATTTGTGGGATAATGACTATGGGGCAGTCTTCGTGAATCCTGATGATGACCAGACGAACATCGGCTACGAGTACAATGTAAAAAAGGCTTTGAATGCCATAGGATTTACGGACAATGTGAAATTATTTGAAGCTGATACTATGCCAAAGAAGTACTCAAAATTATCCGAATATGCCGCCATATTTATAGTAACAGGGCATTATCCTCTCGGCACACGAGTTCCAGTCTTTTCCTTAGCGGAAATAGATACTCTATCCAAATACCTTAATTGGGGAGGTTGTGTTTATTTCGAAGGCAACAATGTTATGGAGTTTTTGAAACTAAATTACCCTGTTTTTTATGCGAAATATTTCAATGATACAATAACGCAGATAAACCCGAGTTCAACAATAGATTCATTGATTTCCGATCCCGCAACTTCATTCTGCAAATATTATAAATTCAATTATCCGGAGAATTCGGTCTCTGATTCCGGAGTTGACATACTTAATACAAGAGACACGATTTTAAGAGAGCCCCATTACTTCAAGATACTCTATTTCGACGAACAGCAGAAGCTTTATAAGTCCACTGCAACTGCATACACTCCTCCCGAAACAAAGGGGAAATACTATTATTTCCCCGGAAAAACATTTGTTCAAACAGTTGATTTAGGCGCATTTTCCTATCAGACAATGTCGAGAACAGACAGGTCTTTTGCCGATTCAATAAAGAGCCAGTACATAAGAATGGCTTATCTGAAAGATGTGCTAAGGTTTTTCGGATTGTCGCGCACACTTGTGGTTATTGATGATGGCACCACTGCAATAAATGCGTCAATAGGAGCGGCGATGGGGCGTCTTGTTGATTATGACAGCACTGTTGTGACAGTTAACGGACCTGCGCATGCTTCTCTTATGCCGTACACATCTGTATTTTGGTACACCGATACAATGAATACCCCGATTACTCTTACTGATACATTCAATCTCGGAGTATATCTTGATTACGGTGGAAACCTCTTCCTTGCATCGGATAATTTTGCGGAGCAATATGGCGCAAACTTTCCATTCACCACAAAATATCTGGGGTCTGATTTTGTGGATGATTCATTTCCCAATGATTCAATTTATGCTTCAAGTCGATCATTCTGGTATTATAATGATGTGACAGATACATTTGTCATCACAAGGCCTACGAGAGGATGTGAGCCTGATTTAATAAAAACAATTTCTGCGGATGCTGATACAGCTTTCTTCATATTTGGTAGCGGACGCACACATTACTGCTGTGGAGTGAAATATGAGTCAATAACACATAATTCCGTCTTTCTCTCATTTCCTTTCCAAAGAGCTAATGTGCAGACAAAATTCGGATTTCCTGTGGATTCTATATTGAAGATTGCTCTTCGAGTCTATTTTGATTATGACTTTACTTTTGAACCGCATGATGTAACATTCATTTCGGAATGCAATATCTCATATATTCTGAATGAAGAAGAGATAAAATTTCTGGTTCTTCTTGATAATCCCAAAGAGGGAGGCATTAAAATCTTTTGTGACGAAAAATCAATCTGCGAAGAGAGAACAAATTCATTTAATTCATTTTATAAGATTAGCGTTTTAAGAAGAAGCGGACAGTACAGAGTTGAGGTGAGTGATGCGGACGGTGAGATTCTAAATGTAAGCAAAATAACGATAGAGCCATTGAGTGCTCATGTCGGAAAGGCGGAATTTAAAAATAATTTACTTTATATGAAAGGAAATCCAAATACAGATTTCACTTTAATTGATATTTCAGGCAGAGAAGTTATGAAAATTAAATCCGATGAAGAGGGAAATGCGGTGTGCAGTGTCAAGCAATTTCCAGCAGGCATATATTTCATCAAAGGACTTAATCCTGAAAAGTATTTTAAGGCAGTCAAGATATGATTATAGAAAAAAATATAGAAAAGATAAAGCAAAGGGCAAAAGATTCTGTTGATGAAAACTATGCTTTGCTTGAGATGTTGAATAGTGATTCTTTTTTGGCTGAAAACGCAAATATTAAGGTCAAGGATTTCTATAATGAAATTCAAGGGCAAATCAAATGCGAAGAGTGCGGAGAATGTTGTAGAGAAGTATTGATTGTCTTTGAAAAAAAAGACATTGAAATACTCGCACAGCATCTTAAAGAGAATAAGGAAGAAATTATAAAGAAGTATTTTCACTGTTTTGAAAAATTCGATTGTTATGTGATGAATTCTTCTCCTTGCGTCTTTCAAAAGAACAATTTATGCACTATTTATGAGTACAGAGGAACAGAGTGCAGGGAGTTCCCATATTTGGATTCAAAACCTTTTTCCGAGATATTTAAATATGTATTTCAGGGATATTCAATATGCCCGATACACTTTAATGTTATTGAAATGCTAAAGAAAGACTCGGAAATAATAAAAGCAAAGGGAGATTTAATTGGAGCTTAAAAAAGAGAGCCTCTGTGATATTCTCAACCTTATAAACGAACCCGGAATTCTTGTCAACGAAAAAGGAAAAATTTTCTTTGAAAATAATGCCGCGAAAAAATTCTGCTCTGAAATAGGCGATTCAAAGGATAAAGTCTCTTGTGAAAATCTTGCAGGAAAAATACTGAATCTTGGCAAAGAGTCTGGGGAAATGGAATTTGAGTTTTTCGATAAAACTATCAGAGTGGATTTTAAAATACTTGATATTCACGGTTATACTTTCATTGCATTCTATGAGGAAGAGAAGAATCTTGAAAGTCTCAATGGAAAATTGGATGAGAGTTATGAGGAGCTTGAAGCTTTAAATGAGGAGTTGACATCCGCAGAGGAGGAATTGAAACAACAGATAGAGGAGTTAAACAAAAAGAATAAGGAGCTTGAAAACAGTGAAGAGAGATACAGGGCATTGACAGAATCGGCAATGGATATAATATTTATAATTGACTGTAATTTGAAGGTCAAGTATGTTAATTCTTACGCCGCAAAAATGCTGAAATCCTCAAAAGAGAATTTGACTGGAAAAAGTCTTAAACAAATATTTTTGTTTGATGATTTCAAACAGAAGTTGAATTCAATAAATATGGTTATTGAGAGCAGAATTCCTATGTATTTTGAAAGTGTTGCAATGTTGCCGGATGAAGAGATGTGGCTCGGAACGCGGCTTGTGCCGATGTTTAATAAGAACGGAACAGTGGATTCCGTTATGGGAATAGCCCGCGACATTTCTCAGAGAAAGAGAATTGAAATAGACAATATTGTTGTTAATGAGAGATTCGGAAAAGTCTTCAAACACAATCCGCTTGCAATAATAATAAGCAGGGCTGATGACGGGCAAATACTTGATGTTAATGACTCATGCGAGAATCTGTTCGGATACAGCACTGACGAACTTCTCGGAAAAAAGACAAAAATCCTGTATAACAAACCGAAGGAGAGAGCGTTCTTTGTTGATAAGCTTATGAGCGAAGGTGCGCAGAAAAACTTTGAATTGGAGATAAAGAGAAAATGCGGAGAAGTGAGAAATGTTCTTCTTTCAGCCGATTATCTTGAAATCAATGAAGAGAGATGCATATTGTCAATTATACAGGATGTGACTGATGAGACAATTGCAAATAACACGAGAGAGGCGCTTTTTGACATTTCAGATTCTGCCTTTAAGGCGAAAGACCTGTCTGCCTTATACCCTGAAATACACAATTCTCTTCGCAAAGTATTAAATGCGGAGAATTTTTATATTGCTCTTTATAACAAATCAAGCAATATAATTGATTTTCCCTATTATAATGATGAAAAAGACGAATACGCGCCTTCAAAAATATTTGGAAACGGAATGACGGAATATATTTTAAAGAATAAGAAGCCGATTCTTTTGACAGGAGAAGAGATAAAAAAAATGGCTGAAGAGAAGACCATTGATCTTATAGGAACTCTTCCTGTTCAATGGATGGGAGTGCCTCTGCAGGGTGAGGATTTCACGGGCGTCGTGGCTGTCCAGCATTATGATGACACATACAGATATACAATAAATGACAGGAACATTCTCTATTTTGTTTCAAAGCAGATTTCGCGCGCAATAGAAAACAAAGTTAAAGAGGAACAGCTCTTTCTTTCAGAAATTAAGCACAGAATGCTTCTTGATTCAATAACATATCCGATTCTCTCCCTTAGAGAGGACATGACAATATACTATTGCAATCAGGCGTATGCAGAATTTACAGGAAAGAGAATGGCGGATCTTGAGGGCAGACACATTTTTGAAATTTTCCCTGAATTTGAAAAGACAAAATCATATAATGCATACAAAGAGTGCATAAGGACAGGAAAGAATCAGGAGGTCGAAGTGGAGATTGAGACTAAAAATTTAGTGATTCGGGCGAAGATAACAAGAACCGCGTGGGGAATACTGTCAATAGCAGAATATATGAGCGATAAGAAAAAAAAATAAATGGATTATTTCCCTTTAATCATAGTCTCAATAGTCCTTATAGCGACTGCATTGCGGTCCAATTCTCTCTTCCGCGCGGAAATATGGATGATAATGGCACTCGGAGCTGTTATTGTCATAGCAGTCGGTTCAATTTCTTTTTCAGATGCTATAAAATCAATAAATTTCGATGTGATTGTATTTCTGTTCTTCATGTTTCTTCTCAGTGAAATTCTTGAGCAGAGCGGATTTCTCTATGTCATGGAATACAGATTTTTTAATAATGCAAAGAGCATAGACGCATTATTGCTCACTGCCATATTTTCAATGGCTATGCTCTCATATATTTTCATGAATGACACAATAGCGATTATAGGAACTCCATTGATGCTCTTTATTTCAAAGAAATCAGGCATCCCGGCGAAAATAATGCTTTTGTGCCTTGCCTTTTCAATAACATTAGGCAGTGTGCCAAGCCCCATAGGGAATCCGCAGAATCTTATAATTGCATCATCTGCCGGGTTTCGCGAGCCGTTCTCCGTCTTTGCGAAATACCTTTTAGTGCCTTCAATCATTAATCTGTTTGCAGTGTTCTTTGTCTTGAAGATAATATTTAAGAGTGACTTTGAAAGAATCGGAAATATGTACAATCAAAAAGCAAAATCAGTAGAATTGAAATCAGATAATAAATCAAAATACATAGTTCTGGTTCTTATACTCTTCATAATTGTCTGGGTCCTTCTTCGCATTCTTTTCAAAGACATCAATATTCCACTCTATTTCATTCCTGTAATTCCTTCACTATACGGCCTTTTAATCTCAAAAAAGAAGACAGACATTATAAAAAAAATTGATTACAAAACATTGATTTTCTTCATAAGCATGTTCATACTGATGAAATCTTTATATTTGAAACACCAGCCGGATATACTCTTTGAATCAGTAAAATATATTAAAAATGTCCCCTCAACAATGGCTTTCAGCATTTTAATAAGCCAGATTATCTCAAATGTTCCTTTTGCGACACTCTTTGTTGATTCTGTAAAGAATAATGCAACACCGGAGATTTATGCGTCTCTTGCCGCAGGAAGCACGATAGCAGGAAATCTTTTTATCCTCGGAGCGGCAAGCAATGTGATTATAATACAAAGGGCAGAGAGAGATAATGTCTCTCTCTCTTTCATTGATTTTGCCAAATGCGGTATAATATTAACCTTGATTAATTATGTAATATACTATCTTTTCTTTCTCTTGGTTTAAGAATAAATACATTCAATTAATATAATACCGTATTTAATTTTTGATTCTGTCGGGCGGACACA
>DCUY01000122.1 GCA_002327905.1 Caldifarciminota bacterium UBA2202
TACCTCTAAGCGTGGGAATCTCCTTGTCGGCTATTCGTTCTTTTACAAAGAACATTCACCGCAGTAAGGAGATTGCTTCGCAGTGCTCGCAATGACGATTTTGATATTTCTTTTGCACACGGCACACGGTGCGTCTTCGCCTTTGTCTTTTCTTGTTTTCTGCCCATGGCTCAAGGCGCATGGCCTCTTTTTTTTGTTTCCGGCTCATGGTCTCTTTGTCTCTGTATTTTTCTTGCTCCCGGCGCAAGGCACATGGCACACGGTGCGTCTTCGCATGGTGGCGTCTTCGCCTTTGTCTTTTCTTGTTTTCTGCTCTCGGCTCATGGCGTCTCTTTGTCTCGCCGCACGCAAGACCATTTTGAATTACATATTACCTGCTCTATGTCACCTGAAAACTGAAAGTTATATAAGCGACGGTGCTTCTCATTTATCGCATTTTTACTAACAAAAGTTTTTTTATTACAGAAATGAAGTTTCCTTTATTATCTTTATTATATAAAAATATTGAAAGGGGTTGACAAATATTGAATTTTGAGTAAAATACTTAACTCTTTACATCAGCAAAATTATTTACCGCAAAGGTTAGGAGGTATCGATGAAACCGACGTATAATCCGAGCAAAATAAAAAGAGTCAGAACGCACGGATTCAGAAAGAGAATGCAGACTGCAACAGGCAGAGCCATTCTTGCAAGAAGAAGAGCTAAGGGCAGAAAACGCCTGACAGTATCTGATCCTAAGGTATGAGGTCAGTGGGGAACACCCCTGTAATTAAAAGCAAGGAAATCAAAGAGATGTTTGATAATCCAAAGAGATTGTCATCAGCCTCTTTTGTTCTGCTTTACAAAAAGTCAGAGAGCAGAGGGGTTGCATTTACGGTAAAGAAACATGTTTCAAAGAATGCCGTAATGCGCAACAAGATAAAAAGAGTTCTCAGAGAAGCATACCAATTGAGCGAAACATCATTTCCGTCAAACTGCAATTATTTGTTTATAGGATTGAAAGCGGCTTCCCAATCCTCGCCGAATGTTGTCAGTGAAGAGATGTCGGAAGTTGCGAGAAGGGTGAATGGTAAATAGATTCTTCATATTCATAATAAGAATCTACAGAAATTTCATATCCCCCCTGTTTCCTCCTGTATGCAGATTCACCCCCACTTGTTCGGAATATTCAATGCAGGCATTTGAGAAGTATAATGTTTTTAAGGCGCTGTTTTTATCGACAGCGCGAGTTCTCAGATGCAATCCGTTCTTTAAGGGCGGGTATGACCCACTAAAATAGGAGAATTATGAACAACAATTTGCGTATGTTTATTCTTTTCGGCGTGATTATTCTTGTCTTCGGCTATTATGCTTATTTTGCACCGAAAACAATAAATGTTGTCTCTGTCGACACCACAGCAGTGGCGGCCGAAGCAGAAAAGAAAGTGACTGACATGACTGAAAACACGGCTATTCCTGTCAAGACGGATTTTGCTCTGCAGGATACGGCTGTCTATGATTTTGAAACATCCTTCTATAAAGGCACAATAGCGTCTCTTTCAGGAGGAATAAGCAGATTTAATCTTTCGCAGTTCAAATCATTCGACTCCGCACTCTCTCTTGTTCCCGATGAAAGCAAAATAATGAAGCTCATAGTGAATGTGGGAAACCAAAAGTATGATTTGTCGAATGCGAATTTTTCTCTTGTCTATAAAGGCGACATTTGTCCGTTGAGGTCTGAGAAGGATTCAATAGTCCTTGTGGCTAAAGTAGATTCAATCACATTCACACGCACATACATTTTCACAAAGGATTCGTATATCATAGCGCACAGAGTCTCTGCTACGGCTGATATTGAGAGCGCAGAGTATCTCTTTGACAATGGAATATCACTCACGGAGAAGAATCAGAAAGATGATATGCAGTATTATGCTGTGGATGCGTATAGCCTCACAAATGTCATAAAGACAAAGGCAAAGAGCGTCAAGTCAGGTGAAATATCAATGTCAGGCAATTATTCCTGGATGGGAATTCAGACGAAATACTTTTTCTCGGGACTGATAGGAGAGGGAAAGGGCTATTCCGCAGGGCTTTTGGCTGATCAGAGGCTCTATGCGAAATTTGCATTTGAGTCAGGACTCGTCTCTCTCTACATGGGTCCGATAGATTACAGAATTCTAAAATCAATGAATAACGGAATGGAAAAAATTCCGGATTTCGGATGGTCAATAATTCAGCCGATAAGCAAGTTCATTCTCGGAGTGATTCACTTCCTGCACAAATTCGTACCGAACTATGGAGTGATAATAATAATCATTTCAATTCTTCTGATACTGATTTTCTCTCCTCTCACATTCAAATCATACGGATCAATGAGAAAGATGCAGATGCTTCAGCCGGAGATGGAGCAATTGAAAAAGAAATATGAGAAGGACCCGCAGAGATTGAATCAGGAGACAATGAATCTTTATAAGAAATCAAAAGTCAATCCCTTTACAGGCTGTCTGCCCATGTTCATTCAGATGCCTGTATTTTTCGCATTGTACGCAATACTGCGCACAACAATAGAATTGAGATATGCTCCATTTGCGTTCTGGATAACGGATCTTGCAACAAAGGACCCTTACTATGTTCTGCCAATACTCACAGGCGCGACCATGTTCGTCTCACAGAAGCTCTCACTCACTGACCAGTCGCAGAAGATGATGGTCTATATTATGCCGATAATGATTACATTTTTATTTCTCTCGCTGCCTGCGGGAATAAATTTGTACTGGCTTATATACAATCTGCTTTCAGTCGTACAGCAGATGGTAATTAAAAAGATGTTAAACAAAGAGACAGGAGTTCAAAATGGATAAGGAAAGAAATTTTTTGGAAGTTTACGGTGATTCAGTTGAAGATGCAATAAAGAGAGGAATTGATTTGTTAAAGACAAGCGCGGAAAATGTGGACATTGAAATTCTGAATGAGCCTGCAAATGGTTTTTTGACATTCGGAAGAAAAAAAGCAAAAGTGCGCATAACTCTTCTCCGTGGCACAGTGCCTGCGCATCTCTACAAAACTGATGGACCTGAAGAGAAGGAGATTCACAAGAAGAGAGAGAGAGTTTCGGTAAATGATGTAATGGACAATAAACCGAGAGAGAATGCCACGACTGCAGAGAAGAAGGCAGAGGCTCCCAAAAGGGAAGAGAAGACAAATTCCTTCCGCCAGTACAGAGAGCAGAGACAGCAGATATCCGGAAATCAGAATTCACAGAAGCCTTATTACAGAAATGAGCAGAGCAACAATGCTTCGGAAGCTGTTGAAAACGGGGTGCCGTACGAGGCGACAGAAGAAGACAAGGCAAACCTTGTGAAGATACAGAATATATTCATGAAGCTTACAAATCTGATGGGATTCAATGTTGAGCCGGAGATAAACGTTATGAGCAACAAATACAGAATAATAATAAAGGACACTCCTGATGCGAGTCTTCTCATTGGCAAAAACGGAAAGACAATAGAGGCATTACAGCATATAGTGAACAAAATATCCATGAAAGATGATGTGAACAAACCCATCTATCTTGACATAAAGGGCTATGTGAAGCAGAAGAGAAAGAATAAATTCGAAAAGAGATGGAAAAAATAGAGACAATAGTCTCATTAATCACTGCACATGGAAGATCCGCAGTAAGTGTTGTCCGCCTCTCAGGGGCGGATGCATTTAATATGGCTAAAAAACTCGGAATAGACGGAAAGCTTGAACATCATAGAATATATGTCAGAGATATTTCTTACAAGGGAAAACATCTTGACAGAGCTGTAATATCGGTATTTCAGTCCCCAAATTCATATACTGGAGAGGATGTTGTGGAAATATCAGTGCATGGGGGAAGCATTTCTTCAAAGAGAATAATATCTGCTCTGATTGAATTGGGATGCAGGCATGCGCAGAGAGGGGAATTCACAAAGAGGGCTTTTCAAAACGGGAAAATGTCCCTTATAGAGGCAGAATCTGTTCTTATGAAAGTCAATGCAATGACTGAGGATGTGTTTGATTCTGCAGATGCGGGAAAAACTTCTCTTTTAACATTTTATGCAAAATCAATCAGAGAAAAACTCATTGACCTGAAAGCATACATTCAGTCATCCATTGATTTTCCTGATGATGTTGAATATGACAAAGAAAATGCAAAGATGCGGATTGATTTAATAGTAAAAGATATAAGTTCTCTTTATGAAAAGTCGCGCGCAGGTTATGTGAGCGAAAATCATCCTTTGATGATAATAACAGGGCGCACGAATACCGGCAAATCGACATTGTTCAATCTTCTCCTCAAAAGGGAGAGAGCAATTGTCTCTGATGAAGAGGGCACAACGCGCGATATAATAAGCGAGTGGGCTGATGTGAACGGACATCCGATAAAAATACTTGATACAGCAGGAATCAGAAAGACGCAGAGCAAGGCGGAAAAAATAGGAATCAGCATGCTCAATGAGAATCTAAAATCAGCATCATTGATACTCTTCGTATATGATATTGAGAAGGGCTTGTCTGAGGAAGAGAAATCGGAGATTGAGAGGATGAAAGATACTCCTATGGTTATAGCGGCGAATAAAATCGACAGGGCAAAAAGAAAAAAAGCGGAGAAAGAACATATAATGATTTCAGCTCTGACAGGAGAGGGCATAGAGAAGCTTGAAGAGGCGATAACGGAAAAACTTCATTTCAACGAAAAGATAGAGATAACAGTGAATGACAGGCAGATGCATATAATAGAAAGAATGTGCTCGGTTCTCTTATCGGATGAAATATCCGTTATTATCAAAGAGAGTGAAATTCTCGACGAGAGAGTGGGGGAGCTGTTAAAGGAGATAAGGGAACTGACGGGAGAGATTTTGTCAGAAAATGTGATGGACAATATTTTTAATAATTTCTGCATAGGAAAATAAAATGGGAAAATTCAAAATAGAGCATCTTGTAAATACAGTGCATCCTGACAGCAGGCTTGACCTGTTTATAAAGAGTCTGGGAGTGCGTCTGTCACGCACAAGGATAATAGATCTCATTGAGGACGGAAGAGCAAAGGTGAACGGAAAGATTGAGAAGCCGTCATACAAAGTGAAACACGGAGATTTGATAACAGTTGATTACGAGTGCCTTGTCCAGACGGATGTGAAGCCGGAAGAGATACCGCTGAACATAATATATGAAGATAATGATATTATTGTAATAAACAAAGATGATGACATGGTTGTGCATCCTGCTAAGGGAAACAGGGACGGAACTCTTGTGAATGCTCTTCTCCACCATACGCAGATTGTGGGGGGAAACGCGGAAAGGCCCGGTGTTGTTCACCGTCTTGATAAGGACACATCAGGAGTGATGGTCTTTGCAAAGAATGAAGAGGCGCATGCATTTTTAGCCGGAGAGATTGAGAAGAGGCGCGTGAAGCGCACATACATGACTATTGTGTGGGGATCATTCACAAGAAAGCGCGGAACTGTCAATGCTCCGATTGGAAGGTCAAATACAAACAGAAAAGTCATGGCAGTGACGAGCTTGAACAGCAGAGAGGCGATTACTGACTATAAAGTGCTCCATGATTTCAAAATAGCATCTCTTCTGAAGGTTAATCTGCAGACAGGGAGGACTCATCAGATAAGAGTGCACCTGACTCACATTGAGCATCCTCTTGTGGGAGATCATGAATACAATAAAAATGTTCTTGCAGTAGTCAAAGAGGTCAAACTTGACAGAAAGCAGTATTATGATTATATTGTAAAACTTATAGACAGGCAGGCGCTTCATGCAGTGGCTTTGAAGTTCCGCCACCCGCGCACGAAAGAGGAAGTTGAATTTTTCGCTCCTCTTCCGGAGGATTTCATGCGCGTGCTAAATTACCTCTGGAGTTTGGAAAAGGAGAATAAATAGGTGAAACTTATTATTGTTGAGTCGCCCACAAAAGCAAAGACAATTGAAAACTATGCCGGAAAGGGATTCAAAGTCATCTCATCCAAGGGGCACATTATCGATCTGCCTGAAAAGGTGATGGGCATAAACATTGAGAAGAATTTCGAAGCTGATTTCAAACCAATTCCTTCCAAGAACAAGATAATTGCAAACATAAAGGAAGAAGCTAAGAAGTGCGACACCATATACATCGCAACCGACCCTGACAGAGAAGGAGAAGCGATAGCATATCATATTTCATCAGTGATTGACAAAAAGGGAAAGGATGTGAGCCGAGTTTTATTCTATGAAATAACAAAGGGCGGAATAGCAAAGGGATTGGGAAATCCTATGGATATAAATGAGAATCTCGTGGAATCCCAGTATGCAAGAAGAATCCTTGACAGAATAGTCGGATACATGGTGAGTCCGTTTTTGTGGAGAGCGGTAAAGCAGGGGCTTTCGGCAGGAAGAGTGCAGAGCGTGGCTCTGCGTCTGATATGCGAAAAAGAGGAGAAGATAGAGAGCTTCAAATCAAAGACCACATTTAAAGTAAGAGGGCATTTCAAAAAGGAGGCGGACGAGTTCTTTGCCGACCTTGTGGAATACAATAATTCAAAAGCCGCATTCACTGAAGAAAAATCGGCAAAAGAGATAGAAGCGCTTTTAAGCAAATCAAAATTCCACATTGATGCATTGAAGCAGGAGAAGAAGGAAGTCAAATCCCATCCTCCGTTCACAACATCAACTTTGCAGCAGACAGCGTCAAATGCATTGAATTACACAGCGAAAAAGACAATGAGCATCGCACAAGAGCTTTATGAGGGAGTTGAAATAGACGGAGCTTTGACAGGATTGATTACATACATGCGAACAGACTCAACAAGAATAAATGATGATGCGGTAAAGTCTGTGCGCACATACATAAAAGAGAATTTTACCGATAAGTATATGTCGCAGAGTGTGAATATATTCAAATCAGGAAAGATGTCGCAGGATGCGCACGAAGCGATAAGAGTCACTGATGTCAATCTGACACCGGAAAAGGCTGAGAAATTTTTATCAAAAGAACAGCACAGATTGTATTCCCTTATATGGAAGCGCACGATAGCATGCCAGATGGCAAATGCAGTTTATGCATATACCACTGTTGACATAAGAGGAGATGAATTCTTATTCAGAGGAGTCGGCAATCAGCTCTTGTTTGAAGGATTCATGAAGATATACTCATACGGAGATTTCAGGGACCTAAAGAATCTTATTCCTTCAATGGAAAAGAATGACAAAGTGGATTTGAAGAGCAGTGAAGTGAGAAAAGAAGAGACACAGCCGCCTTCAAGATATACTGACGCTACTCTTGTGAAGGCGCTGGAAGCGAAAGGAATAGGAAGACCGTCAACATACGCGGCTATCATTGACATCCTGATGAAGAGAGATTACATGATAAAAGAGAAGAGATATTTCAAGCCCACCGAACTTGGCAAGGTTGTAAATAAAGTTCTTGTTAATTATTTTTCAGAGACTATAAATGTCGATTTCACGGCAAAGATGGAGGGAGAGCTTGACCAGATTGAACAGGGAAAGATAAAGAGGAACGACCTTCTAAAAGAATTCTATTCTGAATTCTCAAAATCCTTGAAAAATGCCGAGACCAACAAGAAGGAAGTAAAGACTTTAATTGAAGAGAAGACCTCCGAAGTGTGCGATAAGTGCGGTTCTCCTATGATAATCAAATGGGGAAGATTCGGAAAATTTATGGCATGCTCGAATTATCCGAAATGCTCAAACACAAAGCAGATTGAAGAGGAGAATGAAAAAATCGATGAGTTATGTCCTGAATGCTCAAAGCCGCTCACAGTAAAGAGGGGCAGATTCGGGAAATTCATTGCATGCTCCGATTATCCGAAATGCAAATATACAAGAAATTTCTCATCCGGTATAAAATGCCCGAAATGCGGAGAAGGAGATCTCATAGAGAGGCAATCAGCGAAGAAGAGAACATTCTACGGATGCTCCAAATATCCTAAATGCGATTTTGCAACATGGAGCAAACCTGAGAAGAAAAAGTGCAAAGAGTGCGGGTACGAGGGCGCGGAGATAAAAAAAGACGAGTATGTGTGTCTGAAATGCAAGGCAAAGGAAAAAATAAATCAGAATGAAAATGCGGAGTAGGCCTCTTTTATTTTTTTAATATAATCTTCCGAGGGCTCCTTTCCTCTTCTGCTCATAACTTTGGAGATATTCCCAATTAATTTATCAAAATCATAAGCTTCATCCCGTCCTCCCCATGAAAACGGCTTCACATATTTTATATCTCTAATGTCTTCAAATATATTTGTAAATGGGCCTATTACAGTGCCTGTATTTATCATTGTTCCTATAGCTGTCTTTGTATGTTCGCCAATTATGCATCCGACTTTAATTCTCAAAGTGTCTTTATAATCGATTCCGTCAAATACCCTCACATTAGAATAATTATTCTTTAAGTCGGAATTGGTCGTGCCTGCGCCGAGATTGACCCAGCTTCCTATAACAGAATGTCCGATAAATCCGTAATGATGCTTATTTACATAATCCATAAGGTAGGACTCTTCAATTTCGCCTGAAAGTCTGCACACTTTTCCGCATATAAAAGGACCGCGGATAACGGCAGAGTCAATTACAGAATCGTCTCCTATGTAGCACGGACCTTCAAAGGTTGTGAAGTTTCTTAAAACAACATTCTCTCCGAATATTACAGGACCCTTCCATGTGTTTATGATAATCCTTCCTTCAACAGAGATTTTTCCCTTTGAAAATATTTTTCCCGAATCGCCTATGATATGAAAATCAGAAGAATCTGCAGGTGAGAATTCAAATTTAGCCCTCTCTGCATAACTTGAAATCATCCTCTCTGTCATTGAAATCAAATCCCATGAGTTCTGAATATTGACAGCATCAGATGAAAACCAGTCCTTAAATCTCTTTCCGAAAAGAGGTGAATCGCAAAGGTCATCTATAAGTTGAAGGGGGAATAATTTATTATTCATAATCCCATCTCCTGTCTGTATTCTTCATAAATTTTCATTGCCCTCTCATTGAATTTTTTCTTGAATTCCTGCTTTGAAAAAAGCAGAGAATGCTCCCTGATCTTATTTGAATCAAATTCTGTCTTTTCAAATTCATTTACTGCTTTGATTAATGACTCTCTCTTCTGTTCTAAGAAAAATATTCCCGTCTTCTTGTCTTCAACTGTCTCCAGAGCTCCTCCGGCTTTGAATGCTATAACCGGCTTGCCGCACGCCTGAGCCTCCAGCGGAACTATTCCGAAATCCTCAATCTGCGGGAATATGACGGCTCTGCATCTTTGATAGTATGACAGAAGCTTCTCATCATTAATGTCTCTTAGAAATTGTATGTTTTTATTTGAAATTGATTTCAGATAATTGTAATGCGAACCGTCTCCGATAATCAGAAGAGGCTTTTTAAGCTCATTGAATGCCTCAATGGCAAGTTCGATTCTCTTATAAGCTTTAAGGCGCGAAACAATGAGATAATACTCTTCCTGACGTTTATTTGGAGCCGGTACAAAAAAATCAGTGTTTACAGGAGGATTAATCACGGTTGAATCAATATTGTAATGTTTCTTAATTCTGTGTTTCACATTCTCTGATATTGCAATATACCTATATCCTCTTTGAGAGGATACTTCGTCCCACAATCGTATGTGGTGGAGAACTATTCGTAAAACGCGGGAGACAAGCCCGTTCTTATTGATGACTGAAAAATATGAATCCCAGACAAAACGCATAGGGTTGAGGCAATAGACAATATGGCAAGTATTGACATTTGTGACTGCGCCTTTTGACCATGCGCTCGAATTGGAAATAACAAGATCATATTTCCTTGTATCGAAAGTTTCGATTGCTATAGGATAAAATGGAATAAGATATTCATAGTAAAAATTTGAAAATGGAAATTTTCCAAGAAATGATTTTTGTATTTTTGCCTTATTCAAAGATGCAGGCATCTGATTTTTATCGTAAATGAGTGTATATACATCAGCATCGGGATAGATTTCAAGAAATGTTTCAAGAACTCTCTCTGCTCCTCCGTACTGATTTAAATAGTCATGAATTAATGCAATTTTCATTTGAATGATTATAATTAATTGTATATATTGAGTCAAGAGAGAAAAAAGGCCGTGGCGGAAAGTGTAGTGTCGGCTCGCACTCTTCGCATGGCGTCTTTATCTGGCTGCGAAAAGCCCGGCGCTCATTTGCACATCATCCCCG
>DCUY01000002.1 GCA_002327905.1 Caldifarciminota bacterium UBA2202
TATAAAAGATTTTCCGATAGCGCGAAACCGAGTGAAATCAGAGATGCATATAAAATGCCGTCATACGGCTCGTCAAATTCTTTGTTCTTCAGTATTATAAAATAGAATATCAAAAATTTTGCGCCCTCTTCGACTATTCCGGGGACAATGCCTGTTATGAATGCATCATGCAGATTTGTCTTTCTTAAAAAATACTGAAATATGAGTTCAATGAAAATCACGGGCACAATGGATGCAAAGCCTGATGAAAATGAACGGAACATTAAAGCAAAGGGCTCTTTCTCCTTTTTATCCCTCAGATAAAGAAACCTGATTATCAGGACAAAAGGAAGAATGCAGACAAAAAGCTTAAGATAAGAGATCATTTAGGCATTTCGTAATTCGGAGATTCTTTTGATATTATCACATTGTGCGGATGGCTCTCTCTTACACCCGAATGGGTTATCTTGATGAATTCGGCATTCTTCTGAAGCTCCTTTATATTCTTTGCTCCGCAGTATCCCATTCCGGATTTGATTCCTCCGACAAGCTGAAATATGACTTCAGAAACAGAGCCTTTGTACGGCACTCTTGCGACAATTCCTTCAGGAACAAGCTTCTGCGCATCCTCCTGAAAGTATCTATCCTTTGACCCTGCCATCATTGCATCTACAGATCCCATGCCTCTGTAAACTTTGAATTTCCTTCCGTCCATGATAAGCGTCTCTCCCGGAGCTTCCTCTGTTCCTGCAAGCAGTCCTCCCATCATCACTGATGATGCTCCGGCGGCGAGTGCCTTCACTATGTCTCCTGAGTAAACAATTCCTCCGTCTGCGATGAAAGGTATTCCGTATTTTTTTGCAACCTGAGAGACCTCCATAATTGCTGTGAGTTGAGGCACTCCGATTCCCGCTATTATTCTTGTTGTGCATATAGAGCCGGGACCTATTCCCACTTTAATCGAATCTGCTCCTGCCTTGAGCAGAGATTCTGCGGCTTTCGCTGTCGCTATGTTTCCTCCTATTATATCCAGATCGAATCTTTTCTTCAGCTCTTTAACAGCTTTTAACACATTCAGGGAATCTCCGTGCGCAGTGTCAACTGTCAGCACATCGACTCCTGCTTTATACAGAGCTTCGCTTCTTTCAAGAAAATCTTTGCTCACACCCACTGCCGCTCCCACTCTTAAACGGCCTATTTTATCCTTGCATGCATTCGGATGCTCTTCAATGTTTAAAATATCCCTTATCGTGATAAGTCCTACGAGGCAGTAATTTTCATCCACTATGGGCAGTTTTTCAACTCTCTCCTCTCTGAATATTTCTCGCGCCTTCTTCAGATTTATCCCCTTCTTTGCTGTTATCAGCTTTTTGGAAGTCATCCTCTCTTTCACTTTGATTTTATAATCATTCTCAAAGAGTATGTCCCTCTTTGTAAGTATTCCTATCAATTTGTTGTCTTTGTCCACTACTGGAAGCCCTGACACATGAAACTCGTCCATAAGATTCTTTGCATGCTTCAGTGTCTCATCCGGATAGAGGCGCAGAGGCTCCTGTATCATTCCGCTCTCATATCTCTTGACTTTTTTAACCTCTTCTGCCTGCTGTTCTATTGACATGTTTTTGTGGATTATTCCCATGCCTCCCTCTTTAGCCATTGCAATAGCCATTCTGTGGTCAGTCACCGTATCCATAGCCGATGAGAGTATGGGTATATTGAGAGATATGTTCTTTGTCAGCATTGTCTTTAATACAACATCCTTAGCCACTGTCTCAGAGTGCTGTGGAACTAAAAGAACATCATCAAAAGTCAAACCTTCTTTCATCGAAACCTCCATGTCAATGATATTTCTTAATGAAACTTATTATCTTCAAATCAAGCATTTTTTTGTCAGCATCAATATTGACGACTTTAACGAGGACTCTGTCTCCCATTGAAATAACATTCTTTGTGTGAGCTCCCACAATGGAGACTTCATCTTCAGTGACTCTGTAAAAATCATCATCCATATCGCGGTATTTAACAAGCCCTTCAATGAATAAATCTTTAAGCTGTATGAAGAGCCCGAAATGCGTCACTGATGAAATCACGCCTTCGTAATCCTTCTGCGGATGACTGCTGATATAATACATCTTGGCAATATCCAGAGAATCCCTCTCCGCCTTGTCTGCCGCCCATTCCCTCTCAGTAGAATGCTTCGCTATAAGGTCAAGAGAATCATAATTGTAATGAATTCCTGTCAATACCCCTTTGAGCTGTCTGTGGACTATCAAATCAGGATATCTTCTTATCGGAGAAGTAAAATGAGTGTAATATTCAAGCCCGAGCCCGTAATGCCCCTCATTTGAAGTGGAGTATTTCGCCTTCATCATTGAACGAAGCACCATCTCTCTTATTATGAATCCATTGTCAGTCTTCTCTGTCTTTTCTATCAGATTCTGTATTGAGCGCGGCGAACTGTCCTTAAGTCTGTATCCGTATGATTTCAATGCCATTCTCAATGTATCAAGTTTTTCAGGATCAGGCTGAGGATGCGACCTGTAAAGAGTCTTTCTTGTCTTTTTGAAGAGATGCTCTGAGACAATGCTGTTTGCCGCAACCATGAAATGCTCAATAAGCTTGTGAGTCCTAAGCCGCTTCTTCTCCCTTATAAGAATCGGCTCTTTGGTCTCTGAAAGCATTATCTCAACTTCCGGTATGTCAAAATCTATTCTGCTCTTCTCTATTGAATTCTTCTGCATCCTGTCTGCGGCGTCAACCATCATCATTAGACGGTCTTTCATCTCATTTTTTACATCCCTGTCAATTATCTCTTCCGCCTCTTCGTATGTAAATCTCTTTTTGCTTCTTATCACTGAAGGAAAAATCGCATAATCTCCGGTCTGTCCGTCTTTATACAGAGTAAATTCGCATGTGAATGTGAATCTATCCTCATTCTCTTTAAGACTGCATATTTCATTTGACAATCTCTCCGGAAGCATGGGGACTGTTTTGTCTATAAGATATACGCTTGTCCCCCTCTTGTATGCCTCTCTGTCCAATTCTGAATTTTCTCTGACAAAGTGGGACACATCCGCTATGTGCACTCCTATCAGGTAATTCCCGTCTCTCTTCTCTATTGAAACAGCATCGTCAAAATCCTTAGCATCGACAGGATCTATCGTAAAAATGAATTCATCTCTTAAATCTTTTCTTTCTGAAATCACTGACGGGTCAAAGACTATTTTTTCAGCCTCATTTAATACGGACTCGGGAAAGCGCTCTTCAAATCCATTGTCCATCAGAAGCACTGTTCCCATCAAATCGACTTTATTCGTGGAATTGATAAATTCAACTATATCTCCCGTAGGATTCATCTTCGGAGATTCCCAGTCATTAAGTTTTACTATGACTTTCTTCTCCGCATCAGTCTCTTTCAAATCCACATTGTCTATAAAAATATTCTTCAGTATTTTCCTGTCATCCGGAACCACATAGAAGAATTTGCCTTTGACTTTCAATGTTCCTATTATCTTCTGTGTGCGCCTCTCCAAAACAGATACGACCTTTCCCTCTTCTCTCGCTCCCCTTGATGATTTCATAATCTTGACAAGCACTCTGTCTTTGTCCAAAGCTGTTGACATGAGATGCATGGGAATAAAGACATCGCTCTTTGAATCGTCCCTTATTAAAAATCCGAATCCTTTCTGATTCACTTCGATTATTCCCGAGACCATCTCCATTGAAGATGCAAGTCCGTATTTGTTATTCTTAAGCTGTATTATTTTGCCTGTGAGAAGAAGATTCTCAAGAATATTCTCAAATTTTCCGCTGTTTGAACTGAGAGAGAGAATTTTGGCTATTTCATTTTTGGAAAGAGGCCTTCTGAGCTTGTTCTTCAGCATCTTTTCAATATTTGACAAAGCATGAGAATCACTTTCGGGTTTTAATGCTTTTGAGGGGATATTTCCTTTCTTGTCTTTTATATTTTTCTTGACTTGTGACATTTACATATTTTATACATTTTTTCAATAAAGTCAATATAGGAATTAAGGTCTTGATTTGCTGATTTATAGCTATATAATAAGATGAATTAATTTTTTGCAGAAGGATAAATGTATGTCAGTAGATAAAAAATCGAATTACGGTATGAACAAAAGACCTATGAGTCTGATTGAGGAGATTTTCAATGCGATAATCCATGGAATAGGAGCGCTTCTCAGCATAGCAGGGCTTGTGATAGTTGTGGTTCTCGCGGCAAAAGTAAAGAACCCCTACGCAATAGTATCGAGCGCTATTTACGGAGCCACCCTGATATTGCTCTACATATCATCCACCCTCTACCATTCATTTCCCGAGAGCAGAGTGAAGAATCTTTTTAAGATTTTTGACCACTCTGCAATTTATCTTCTTATAGCAGGCTCTTACACTCCCTTTGCTCTTGTGCCTCTTCGGGGTCCTTGGGGATGGTCATTGTTTGGAGTAATCTGGGGTCTTGCAATTCTCGGAATACTCTTCAAGGTCTTCTTCGTGCACAGATTCAATTTCATTTCAACTATAATTTATCTTCTTATGGGATGGCTTATAATCATTGCAATAAAACCCTTGTTCGCCTCCATTCCGCACATAGCCGCAGTCTTTCTTATTCTCGGAGGACTCGCCTATACTCTCGGAACTGTCTTTTATATGTTTGACAAGATATTCTTCTTCCATATAATCTGGCACTTTTTTGTTCTCGCAGGTTCAATATTTCATTTTTTCTCTATTATAAATATTTTCTGAAATTGTTGAAATTTTTATTTTTTTGTGTATTATATAACAATGAATTATAAATCATTATTTCCTTTTTATGATAACAATCCCGATGCTGTCTATCTTGATACTGCATGCATGGGGCTAAAGCCCCGCAGAGTGATTGATTCAGTGTGCCGCTATTACACTCACTATTCCACATGCGCAGGAAGGGCTCCGTACAGACTCTCACAGGAATTGTCGGACAAAATGGAGGAATCAAGAGATGCAGTGGCCGCTCTTATAAATGCAAGAAGCAAGAGAGAGATAATCTTCACAAGAAACACTTCAGAGTCGATAAATATGCTTGCAAATATTTTTCCGTTTAAGGGCGGAAAGAGAGTGATAATATCCGAGAAAGAGCACAATTCAAACCACTGCGTCTGGAAAGAACTTGAAAAGAAGGGAAAGATAAAGCTGACAATACTTGATGTGAATAATGACAATACATTCAATCTCGACTTGTTTGAGAGTGAAATGAAGAAGAATGATGTTGCCCTTGTCTCTCTGATACATATTTCCAATCTCGACGGTATTGAGAATCCCATTAAAAAAATAGCTGAAATCACTCACAAATACAATGCCTTGATTCTTGTTGACGGCGCACAGTCGGTGCCGCATGCAAGGGTTGATGTGCAGGACCTCAATATTGATTTTCTTGCATTTTCAATGCACAAAGTGTACGGACCCACAGGAATAGGCATTCTCTATGTCGCAAATGAACATTTCAAAGACTTCTCTTTATATAATGTAGGCGGAGACACTATCAGAAACACCTTCATTGAGAAAGAGACAGAGTACCGCTCATATCCTTACAGATATGAAGCGGGGCTTCAGGATTTCGCCCATATTTATGCATGCAAATCAGCGTGCGATTTTGTCAACGAAATCGGCTATGAAAATATGGAGGAGCGCATAGAGCCGCTTAACTGTGAGTTCAGGGATTTTCTCCGTAAATACGAAGAGGTGCAGATTATAGGGGACTGCGACATTGCATGTGTTAAAGGTATAACCACATTTGTAATCAAGAAATTTACAAGATTCTCGGAAAAAGACCCGTCAATCGGAGAATTGCTTGACAAAAGGCACAATATCATGCTCCGCACAGGTTTTTTCTGCGTTAATCCTTATTTTGACAACAGGGAGAGAAAGAAACTTTTAAATCCTGCTCATTACCCGCCCATAAGAGTCTCATTCGGATTTTACAATGACAGAAAAGACCTTGAAACATTGAAGAGCGGGATATCGGAGATTCTTGAATCATTGAAGGACTGGCCGATTATATGAATGATAATTTGAAGCTTTATCTTAAAAAAATAGATTCCAATATATTCGGAGAGCCCAAGTCATTCAGTAAATCCATTGAAGGATCTGTATGCGACACTTCTTCAAACTGGAAGGATGTTGTATCGATTTATCTCACTTTAGACGGGGATAAAATAACATCCGTCAATGGGAAATGCGGACCATGCGACCCGTATGCGTATGTTGCTCTTTACGGACTTATGAAAGTTATTCCCGGACTTAAAACCAAAGATGTGAAAGTGTCAAATACCGAACTGAAAGAAACATTCATCAAAGAGACTCAGCTTGATATGGATGAGGACATGACTTTTCATTATGAAACAATTTTAAGAATGTTAGAGGATATTTTCAGAGAGGACACCCCTACTGTGTGTAAAGTCTGCACAGTGAAACCGATTCAGTAACAATCAATCTGAATCGGGAAACGGTGCTTGATTTCTTGACATTTTTTCTCTTTGTTTATGCTTCATATTGCCATTTTATATCCATGATTTAAATGTCAACTGATTCATCAATATACCTTGTCCAATCTTTTAGCTGTCATTCTGAACGCTTCTATTCACTGTTCTTGTGTGAAGAATCTATCAATCGTGCCGTCATCGCGATGAGTCTTCGAAGAAGCAATCTCTCTACTACTATTCGGTTTCTTGATTTGATTTGTCTTTCCCAGCTCACCAGCATACCAGCTTACGAGCGTACAAAGTCGCGTCATTCCGAGCGCCATGCTTTTCTATCATACCTCTAAGCGTGGGAATCTCCTT
>DCUY01000094.1:0-2903 GCA_002327905.1 Caldifarciminota bacterium UBA2202
CTTTGTTGGTTTTGTCTATATTGCTAACATTATCATACAACAACTACTATGTATTACAATGTTTTGATTCTTGACTTCTTTGCATCTGTAACATGCTGAACATACCCCATAATTCTTAAAACGATGTACTGATGAATTGATTCTTTCAAAACTCTCTATCAAATGCGCCTCCATCTGTAAAACTATCCTTTTTTTGTGATTATATCCCCTAAGTTTTATAAAATCAATATCATTTCTGCATTTGACTTGAGTTTACCAGTTTACAAGTTCACCAGCGTACCAACTCACTCTTTTTGTCTGTCATTGTGATTAGTCCTCGAAGAAGCAATCTCTATGCTTCTATTCAATCTTTTGTTCTTGTATTTTTCTTGCTCACGGCTCATGGCACACGGTGCGTCTTCGCATGGTGGCGTCTTCGCCTTCAACTCTCAACCATTAACTATAAACTATTAACTATATTTTTTTTGCTCAGGGCACATGGCTCATGGCGCAAGGCGTTTTACTTCATCTAAATTGAGTTAACTTTAGAACTTTACAAGCACCTTCCTCATCGATTTGTCTTTAATCAAAATAACAATGATTGGAATCAAAATTGAATTCAGAATATTTAGTAATTTAACAATTGGTATTTTTTTTTAAACTCATCTTATTTCTATCGTCTCATTTATCACACTTACCACTTTGCAATAATGCTGGATTTCGTCGGAGGAAAGGATATTGCTTTTGCGGTCTTTGAGCCATTTGAAGAGAGCTGTATTAACATTTAACAAATGACTCATATTTTTTATGTTGTTTTTGTAAATAATTCGCCTTGCTTTAAAAAATGATCTAATCTTGATTCTGCCAATTCTATATATTTGATATCTGTTTCATAACCAATATATTTTCTTTCTGCTTTTACTGCCGCTATTGCTGTTGTACCACTTCCTATAAATGGGTCTAAAATAATATCACCTTTAAATGAATAAAGGTGAATTAATCTCTTGGGTAATTCTTCAGGAAAAGGAGCTGGATGCCCTACTCTCTTCGCGCTTTCAGCATTCATAGTCCAAATTGATTTTGTCCACTCCATGAATTGTTCTTTAGTTATGGAATTCTCCTTATTGGTAGAATCACGTTTTAATTCACCTTTTGAAAAAATTAAAATATACTCATGAACATCTCTCAATATTGGATTAGTAGCACTTAACCAACTTCCCCATGCAGTTGAAGGACTAGCGCTTGCCGCCTTATTCCAAATTATTTCACCTCTCATATTAAATCCTATTTCATTCATCATTTGCGAGATATAGTCACTAAGAGGAATATACGGTCGTCTTCCTAAGTTAGCTACATTAACACATGCTCTTCCTCCATCCACTAATACTCTATAAGTTTCAGTGAAGACGGTTTTTAAAAACGAAAGATATTCTTTTAAAGATAAATCTTTATCATACTCCTTTGTCACATTGTATGGAGGAGAAGTAATCATTAAATGAATTGAATTATCTTCTAATTGATACATTTTTTCGGAAGAAGTGTTGTAGATGATATTTGTGTTTTTTTTATCAACAATATTTTCATTCTTATTCTTAGATTCAACAATTTCAATTTCACTATATAATTTAGAATTATAAAATTTTGTAGAATCATGGTTTATTCTTCCACTTGTTCCAAAACTACTTGTATGAGTTCCATTTTTTTTATTCATGATTGTCATCCAATAGAGATAGAAATTTCTCCGCTTTATTTACTAAATCGCTTTCTGAATTTGACATTTGAATGATTTCTCCAAGTCTCTTTTTAGAAATCATTGATGAAAAATAGTTAAGTTCTGTATTTAATAAATCATAAATCCAATCTTTAAAAGTTACAAAATTTGAGTAAGTCCTAAAACCTTTTTTTTGTGTGTTTTTTATATACGTTGATGTCGTTGGATTTTGATTCATACTGATAAATCCTTGGATTACTCCGGAAGTTTTCAATAAATCAACTTTATCAGAATAATTATCAGTTATAGGACTATTCCCTACTATGATTATCGGTATTTTTCTCGCAGTATTGCTTGATATTCTAATATTTAAGGATTTCCCTATTGCTTTTAACACCGAATCAGACCGCAGTAAAGATGGATTTCCCTTGTGAGATTTATAATCTCCGATATATTCTATTTTATTTGATTCTGGATAAAATCTGTAATTTGATACTATGCTCATTTTTATCTCGACAATCAATTTAATATTTTCTGCTTTCTGATTTATTGAGTTAGTTGAGCAAAAGGCTAGATCAGCTGGTGATTTCGAGGTAAGTTCCAATTCTTCACATTGAACACCATTTAAGGCAAATAATCCTAATTCGGACGCCAATGGAGAAAAGACATCCTTACACCATTTTTCAGTGAATTGACCTATCAATGAGTTTCTGCCTTGAATCACCTGGCTTTCGGAATCGACATTTTTAGGTATATAAGCGAAATAGCCGAAATTAAGATTATAAAACAGTTTTTCAGGTGCAGAAAATTTTTCTAGCGATTTTGTAAAAAATTCTATTTCGTTATTATTACTCCACATTTTTCCTCTTTTTATTAAGATTATACATGAAATTCAAAGGAATTCAAGATTTTAGAACATTTCACTATTTTCACTCTCATGTCCTCCTGAGTAAGTCTTCAAAATTCTATCTATATATTTTGAAGGTGTAAATAATTATAAACCTAATTTCACTTAAATTCAAGTTGAAATATAAATACATTCAATTAAAAATAATACAACATTTTATTAAATTGTTTAACTTTACAATCAGATTTTCAAACTTTTGGACAACCCGATAATTCTATCATGGTTGCTTGCAGACATTACACCCGCGCCAATGTGTTTGAAAATCTGGAGTCAAGTAAAAACTTATTGATACACGAAAGCCAAAGC
>DCUY01000094.1:2961-20381 GCA_002327905.1 Caldifarciminota bacterium UBA2202
ATGATGTGCGAATGAGCGCTGGGCTCCTGCGGCCAAATACAGAAGCCGTGTGCCGTGCGCCATGAGCAAAAGAAAATCAAATACAAAAAAGATGAATAGAGGTAAGGAGATTGCTTCGCTTCGTTCGCAATGACAGGGATGATAGATTCTTCACAGCAGAACAGTGATAAGAAGCGTTCAGAATGACAGTAAAGACAGGTAAAGGGTAAAAGGTAAAAGACAGAAGAATGGAGAGAAGCATAGAGATTGCTTCGGCGAAGACGCCTCGCAATGACGGAATTATTGATAGATTCTTCACACGAGAACAGCGAATAGAGGCGTTCAGAATGTACTTATATAGGGGACGGGGAATATAGGCGACGAGAAGAGGCAAAATTAGTTAATAGTTTATCACTGATAGTTTGAAGTCAGGGACCGGGGTTTTTTGTCAATTCGTCAAAAAGCGCGCCGAACTTGAATATTGTAGTTTCAAAATCCAAAATTGAATTTATTTTCTTTCTTGCATTCATCGACAGAATCTCGGCTTTGCCTGCTTTGATTGTATTCAATATTCCCTCTGCGATCTTTTCGGCATCATAGTGTTCAAAAATTAGAGCATTAGATTCATCAGCATACTCATCCATACCATTGCCTTTGAGTATCACAGGAATCGCGCCTGCCATCATTGCCTCTGCTACAGCCCTTGAAAATGATTCTTTCTTTCTGTTCAGAAGAATAAAGAATCCGGATTTGTTCAGGCAGTTTTTATCTTTATCATATCCGAAATATACAATGTTTCTGCCGCTCTTCTCTTTCACTTCACTGCCGTACCCGGCTTCTCCTGAAACAAAAAGCTCAGCTTCAGGCATTTTGCTTCTCACTTTTTCAAAGACTTCAAGTGTTCTGTCAAAACCCTTCTCATAAGTGAGATTCCCCATGAAGGCAAACTTTAAAAAATCCCTCTCTTCTCTCTCCTTTCCGTCTGACTCTATCAAATTGTAAATCACCTCGCTTCTCTCTGTTTTGGCGCTCATGCTTTTGAGGTAATTTGAATTGAATATTACAAAATCGCTTTCTTTATAAAGAAAATTTTTCAGAATCTTTATGAAAACATTCTCAGGCACATCTCTCTCGAATATTATCCATTTGATTTTTCTGTTTTTAATTTTTTGCCCCAATCCGAAGATATGCGACTTAAAAGTGTTTGTTAATATTATATCAAAATCCATTTCAGTCTTTATTCCTGTCACTGCTATTTTAACGAATGAATAAACTGCATATAAAGAATTTTTTTTATTCAAAAGTATTCTTTCGTCTATTTTTATTTTTTGCACTTTTTCTTCTGCCCTGAAAGCATCCGATTCACTGCTCGTGAACAGAGTGATATCCTCTCTGCCCTTCATTCTTTCGAAAAGTTTCTCAATGGAGACTTCCGCTCCGCCTCGAATCGGGGAAAGGTCTATGAATGATATTCTCCTTACATTTTTGATAATATTGTGTCCTTTGTCAGATTGACGGAATCCTCTCCTTCGCATGATATGTGTTCTCTTATGAATGACAGAAAATCGGATTTTTTCCTATCCTGAGAAGTGAACATTCTTATCTTTTCTATTATTTCTTTCAAAGAGGATGAGCTTGATGATACATCTGAAGCGAATCCTATCTGGTCTTTAAATCCGAGATAATCATAAGATATTGCAGGAGTGTATGAATACAATGATTCCAAGAGAGCTGTTGATGTGAAACCGAGAACGCACTTTGACTCGGAAATATTTTTCAATATTGTACCTCGCCTCCATTCAATAACCCTCTTGTCAGTGAGCCTCTCCAGATAATTCCTGTTATGATTCATTCTGAGATAAATTCTGAAATCTATTTTTTCTCTGTCAAGCTCAGAGATGAGTGTTTCATAAGCAAATTCCCTCTCTGCCTCCTGAGATAAAAATTGCTGGTCTATTATCAGCAGAGGGTTCTTCTTTTCCGAATATTTCTCATTGAAACTCATCTTCGACGCCCCTGTTATAAAGACCCTTCCTTTTGCTTTTGGGGAAAGATTCATATATTCCAATGCATTCCCGCCCCAGCACAAAAAGTAGTCGCTGTGAAGAGGCGCAAACGATTCATCCGCAAACGGCACTCCGCTACCGATTTTCTTCAATGTTATGCCATGTTGAATAACAAATGATTTTACATTGGCTTCACCTGCAATATCGGCAAGCGAATACTTATATTTAGTTCTGTCCTCGTCAAGCAGAACAAACGCGGGTTTCTGTTTTTTGAAAAGTCTTCCGACTTCTTTCTTAAATCTGTTCAAATCAGACAAATTATCGCAGGCAATCTTCTCTATCTCACTCTTGACAGATTTATCATAATCCCCTTTGATGATTATTTTTGTCTTTTTATAAGATTGCGGAAAGACAATTTCATTTTCAGTTGAATATCCTATTTTTTGCTTCGTGAGCCTGATTCTTAGTGAAATCAGCCCTTCAGACTCAAGCTTATTTATGATTTTCCCGTCAATGTCCCCAAAATAAATGAAATATCCTCTTTTAGGCATTGACAGTTTGGCAAACATGGAGTTATTCTCTTTCTTTGATGAATACTGCGAATTTGAATTAAAATGCGAAAAAAGCGCCCAATTAAAAGAATATTCCAATTCCTTTAAATCGGGATTTTCTGCTATTAAATTCTTCGTTATTTTCAGAGTCTTAAAATAGTTCTGTTTTTCCTTCTCTCTCAATTCGTCTCTGTTCATTACTCTCCTTTTTTTCATTAAATAATATTCTAAATATTATATCTATTATTCCCAATGTCAACATCTTTGTTTAAATGCCGTTTATTTATTATTTAATAATAAACCATTAAGCAGAACAGGAGAACTGTAAAAGTATAAAGTATACTCCGTCCCCAGATATTTCATTCATTTGAATTTTATCAAGGACGCGGCTATAACCGCACTTATAAAATGCATTGTCAGTCCGTTCATAAAAAAGATTGCCAATAGTGAAAACAGAATGATATAGTGCGTCTCATTTGTTTTATTTACGAACAGTTTCGCCAAAGAGAGAATGTAAATAAGACAAAGAAAGAGAAGAGTAATCACTCCACCTGCAAGAGAGAGTTTTGCAAATGATGATTCAATCGGATGCTCCTGCTTTTTATTTAGTAGAACGGACTCAGAGTGGGTCATGCCTTTTCCGAAAGGATGTTTTTTTATCTCCCCTGCAATATATTTCATTGATTCAATTCTTTTATCTGCAGAGTAAGTGTTGAATCCGCTCTTCAAAGGCTCAAATGTGTGTTTTAAGATCGCAGTCGCCATGTTGTCCTTTTTATACACTGTCGTATCAATTTGAATGAAATGCAGAGATACAATAAGAAGAATGAATAAGGCGGATATTACAGCGAATACTTTATATCTTTTGTTTTTCAACAGAAAGAACATGCCAAGAAAAATAAAAATAAACATTGCAGTTCTCGCAGATAATAGAAGAAGTCCGGCAAATGACAATACAGCTATTGTTTTCATATAGATTCCCCTGCCGGAAATCCCTATGATGCCTGCCAATGCGAGAAACACAGACAGCTCCTCAACTGAAGAGAATGCTGCAAACGGCCTGTAATGAGAGCCGAGCTTCAATGAGGTGTATATATACGGACCCACAGCATCAAAGTAATACCTGTCAAAGTAAAAGTATTTTCCTGCAATTTGGAGAATGAATATTCCAAATATGAAAGGAAAAACGATTTTAACAGTCTTTGACAAATCCCTGTATTCAAACCGTCTTGTCAGAATCAGAAGAACAGGAGTGAAATATACATTGAATGAGACCATTGACGACAGAGGGTTAGTCATTGAAAATGCGAAAGACATATACAGCATGAGTATAAAATATACGGCTATGAACAATTTTACGGGCAATGAGAGGATATTGAAATTTTCAATGAGAATTTCAATGAAAAGAAGAACAATGAAGAAGGGAATTATGAATAGCAGAGAATAAAGAAAACCACCTGTATGAAAAAATATGAATCTGTATATCAGCCCGTAAACCGATAAAAATACGAGAGCGGGGATAATACTGTCAGTTTGAAGCATTAAAATAAAGACTGTAAAAAGAACTGCTGAAAACAGGAGAAATGCCCAGCTTGACTCCTTGATTCCCAATATAGCAGTTATTGTTACAAACAAGAGGAGTATCGCAATTTTGTAGGTCAGATTACGGCTTTTTAAGATATTCAATCTCACCTCCTTTTCTTTTCAATGTAAAAATTCTCTTCATTGAAAGAAAAGAGAATATCCACAGATAAACTAATTCCGCGCAGAATACCCCATAATGTTTCTTAAGAAAATGCATCATTGATTTAAATGAATATTTCAGGGATTCATCTCCCGATGTGAGAGTGTGCTTATGATACACCTTTAATGATGAATCATAGAATATTTTATATCCCATTTTTAAAAGTTTAATGAATAGGTCAGTCTCTTCGTATGTAAGAAAATACTCTTCGTCAAAACCTCCTGCTCTATTGAAGACTTCTCTGTTTATAAGCAATATTGAACCATTGACTCCCTTTACCTCTTTTGAAGCGAGTGAAGAATGCATTCTCTCTCCTGCGCCAAAGTATCCGTTGCTTTTTGAAAAGAGAGAAAGAATAAAGGGAACAGGTGAAAAATGGTAGAGAATTATCATGGGATTGTATGCAGTCTCATGTATTCCGCTTTTGTTTGACGCCCCGGAAAAGACCCTAAATCCTATAAGCGAATATTTGTTTTTCTCATACATATTCAATCTTTGCACAATACCTGATAAAAACTTATCCGACAGTCTTATGTCATCATTCACCAAAAGTATAAAGTCCTCATTTGATTTTTCAACACCTCTGTTTAATGCATACCCGTATCCTTTGTTGCAGGAATTCTTAATGTATTCCGCATTCTTAATCCTCTCTGCATATTCTTTATTATCGCCATTGTCCACAACAGTCAGTTTGATGCCTGACGCCTCTATTGCCTGACAATTTCTGCCGCAAAACTCTGCAGCATTCTCCTTTGAATAGAATACAGTGACTATTCTCAGCGAAGGTGTTCTTTCCATAGTATAAAACTCCTATAAAAGAATGCCATATATAGAATAAATATAATCACTGAAACTGAAAAGAACGCAGTATCCGCCGCGGATACTGCAATAAACATTGCTGAGCCGGCGGTTATTGACGCGATTGAAAACGGCGTTATTGTCCTCACATTCAAAGTGATTTTGAAATAAACCGCAGAAATCAGAAAATACAGTGTTCTTAAAATAAGAATAAAAATTGAAAAATATACAAGATTGCTCCTGTCCCCGAAGACAAAATACAGAAGAGTTCCTCCGACAGTCATTACTGCTCCTATTGTCTGAACAGGAAAATATTTGTGCATTTTTTTTAAGGAGAGGTATTTGGAAAACATCATATTGTAATATACCTGAAAGAGTGATGTTACTGAGAGAATTGATGCTATTTTTACAGACTCCGTATATTTATCAAGAAAGACAGGCACAAGGAAGCGCATCAAAAGAAGAGAAGTGAAAATGAATGCTGTCATTATGTATAAAATGCTCTGTGAAGAGCTTATAAGCTTCTCTTCCGAATATCCCTCCCCGTCCTTTACCATTTTCGGGGTGAGATACTGAGTTACTGAAGAAGATAGCATATCAAATATCGATACGAAAAAAATACCCACGGAATATACTGCGAAGATTTTTTTTTCTGCGGCAAAAGAGAGGGATATCCTTTCAAAACTTGAGAGTATCATGGCATAGAGGCCATTGAGATATATCATCCATCCGCCTAAGAATAATTCGTAAACCCTTCTTATGGAGAATGTAAATCTGATAATGTCCTTCAACAGAAAGAGTCCGAATACAAAAGAGAGAATGCTTGATAATGATAGAGCCCACATTGCTCCGCCAAGCTTCCATGGAATTGAAAACCCGATTATCAAAACTGCCTGCGAAACAGAGAAGAAGAGAGTGAGAAGAGAGAGTCTCTCAAACTTCTGCAGAGCCCGAAGAGAAAATGCCAGAACCTCTTTTAAGGATGAGAAGAGAAGCACTAATCCGGCAAAAAACCACTCGGAATGATTTGTCTTAAAATATATAATCAAAAATACTAAAAATGCAGAGAAGAAGAGAAAAAGCGAGAAGAAGAATGCAGAACTGGCATAGTCTATTCCTTCCTCCGTCTTTGAAATAGGAAGTTTGTAAATCAGACCGTTTATTACTCCGGGATTAAGAAGAAGCATGTAAGAGACTATAATTTTCACCTGCGAAAATGAACCCATGTCGGTGACTGACAGAATCTTCGCTGTGAAGAGACCCTGCACCAACGCAGATAAGAGGCCTATGTAATTGGAAAATGTAAATAAGGTTATTTTCTTAAAACTCATTCACAATAATTCTGCACCGCATTTCTCGCAGTTGAACAAATCAGACTTATTCAGATGTCCGCATTTGGGACAAGTGAGCCCTTCGATATTTTCCCCAGATTGGTCCTGAATGCCTGAATCAAGAGGCGTAATCTGATTGTCAAGCAGCTTTGCAAATTCATTCAGATCATCATCCTTTTGGCCCTTTGCAGCTTCAAGCGGATTTTCATTTACGAGCTTCTCATCTTTTGATACATCCTCTCCCAATGAAAATGTCTCCTCTTTGAGTATGTCATTCGAAATGATATTGTCAATAGAAGATTCCTTCACTTCAGGGATTTTGTCCTCTATTGTTATCTCCTTGAAATTTGACGGATCCTCCTCTGCCGGAGGAACAAGGGCTGTGTCAGGAATAATATTGTCAAAAGAGCGTATTTCTATCGGCTGTGATTCATCTGCTGTCTGCTCAAATGCTCCGATTTTTTCTTCAACTAACGGTTCTGCAATAACATTTTCTAAAACAACAGCAGATGGCGCTGTTATTCCCTTAGGTTCAGCAATTTCATTTTCTTTTCCGGTTATATCTTCTAATGTGCGCCTTTTATCTTTTAGTTCTTTCAATCTTGTTCTTTTTTCATTCATATCCTGTTCAATGGATGATTTTTTTCTTGAATACTCCTCCTCAGTGAATTCATTGAGAGTGAACCTCACATTCAGCTCCTCAACCTGAATATCCACTGTTTCGATAGAGAGGAGTGTCTCTGCTTCCAAACTCTTGATTCTGTTTATCTCTTCCTTTAAATAATCCTTCTCTTTCTCAAGTTTTGAATTAATGTCTTTGAGCTGCTCCGCGTACTCTTCCTTTATTTTATTATAAACTATATCCCTTATCTGAGATTTCATTATTTCAAGTTTTTTAAGTCTGTCCAATACGGAATCTCTCTGTACAATCAGTTTTCCCGCCTCCATATTACCCCCTTTCAAGTATGTTGATGATATTCTGCTGAATCAGCAGTTCGGAAAATGAATTCGAGTGGCTTCTCAAATCCCGCAGAAGCATATAAAGCTTTTCAAATGCGGAATCAAGCTCATCAATTCTCCATTTCTTCGCTTCATTATTGGAAAACCCGCTTTTGTTGTTAAAAGGGTTTCTCGCTTTCTCGATTTCCCACATAAGCATAAGAACTATTCCGTCAATATTCATAATATTCCATTTGACTACCTTGTCTGCAATTTCAATCGCAAGTCTCTTGTCTCTTCTGAAAAAAGCATCCGAAATTTTATATTGAAGAGTCTGAGAAAAATCCAGATCAAAAGCATTTTCAAGAATTTCATTGATTATTGAATCGTCATTTGAAATATACCACATGTTCAAAATATTCAAAGCATTGTTAAGGGAGGAATTTGTTTTCTCGAGAAGCTCAGCTATTTTTTTATCGGAGAGCTTCAGATTCCTCTCTTTAAGAAAAAGGTCTATTTCATCCTTTGCTCCAGCCCTCACAACAACATGCTGATATATATCTGCTCCCTTGAACCGTTCTTCAATTGATTTCATTATGTTTTTTGTAGACCCTGCGAATTCATCTATATATAGAATTACCGCCAAGGATCTTTCATCAAGGGATAAAAATGCCTTGTTCAGCTCTTCGGCATTATTCTTTGAGAGTGAGTCTGGATTTCTTAAAATTATAACTTTTCTTTTGGAAATAAACGGAGGAGCCAATACCCTGTTTACAGCATCCTCTATATCAACAGTATCCGCATAAATATCAATAAAATCAAAATCCTCAAATCCTTCAGATATGAATTCTTTTTTCAGAATTTCTATAAGAGAGTGGATTCCATCATTGTGCGTTCCGGCTACTGCTATATAATTGCTCTTTTGAGCAAGTTTGATGAATGCATCGCTCATACTCTGTATCTTAATCCGACAGAGTGATTGAATCCTATATCCAGTTTTGATATTCCATAATAAATTCCGAAGCCTATGATATCGACAAACACTCCTCCGCCCATATCACGTTTCAGATTCTCGTCTTCGGCATTTAGAAATTCATTCATGCCTGTAAAAACCCCCATCATTTCATTATACTCATACATCAAAGATAGGCCGACTGTTCCGTCTTCCCTGTTTGAATAATTGCATTCTACAAATATCTGCGATTTGATTGATTTCAGCTCCAAATCATAGGAACCCGCCAAAGCGTATTGCATCTCTCTTGTCTCAGAGGTCTTCAAGGCGGTATCCCATTTTATTTTTGTGCCGCCTACATCCTTCAATGATACTCCTAAAGATACTTTTGAAGGAGATGCAGATGACTTTGCCCCCAGATAATATGATGCATTCAAGCCCATGTCCAATCCTGCACCAAATCCGAAATTCTCGTAAATCGTGTGTATGACTGATTTGATATTTGCCCCGCAACTTACAGAGTATCTTGATAGCGGCTGGTCGGAATATATATATGAGACATTCAAGAGAATGCAGTTGGCATTATCGGAAAAATATCCTTCCGGGTCAAATGATACAGAGTCGGAGTATTCAGGATAAATCGGTATTCCTGAAATTATCTGGTTTATATAACCCAGTCCCAGCCTGACTTTGCGTATTGAAGGAAGTATGACTGATGCTGAATTGAATTGTGATGAATTCGAGTATAAAAATTTATGTTCGTATCCCACAAAAGTTCTGTCAGTCTCCTGTGTTGATGAATTGGCGGGATTGTAAAAAAACATCGGATTCATGCTGTTTGAGTAAGTATAAAGATTTCCTCTTGCGCCTTCTCCGACAGATGACGGGAAATTCGAAAGAAATGATTCTGCATAATCAGTTGCAGAGAGAATAATGAATGCAGATACGATAATTAAAATAAATATTTGTTTTTTCATTTTACAATACTCATCTTTTGTATTCCGGATTTAACTTGCTCATCGCCAAGAGAGCCCTCAATTGTGTAAAAATAAGTTCCGTTTGCCAATCCGCTCACATCCATATCCATATAGTATCTGTTGTCCTTTAATTTCGCCAGATGCGATGTTTTTATCAATGATCCGTTTGCAGAGTAAAGTTTTAATGTATTCGACTCGGGCTCTTTTGAAAAATCGCATGCAATTCTTGTTACGGAGCCTGTCACCGGATTAGGAAAATTAGCTATACGAATTATTTTGAACTGATTGGATACTATAAATGATAATACTTTACTGCTCTTGTTGCCGAATATGTCCTCCGCCTCCACTGACACGGAATATGTTCCGTTCTCAAACTCGCGGGTGAATTTTATAGGTATGCTGTTGTCTTTTTTTGTATTTAAAATATTATACTCTGAAGGAAGAAGAGTGTCCCCGTCTGCAATGATTATTATTTTATCCATTTTCACAGCCTCATCATCTTCTATTGCGCATCCGAAATTCACAGTATTCAAAAGAACCACACCGCCCATAAACTCCTTATTTTCAATATTCATTGAAATTATCGGAGCAACAGAATCCGACCATCCTGCAAGCAGATATTTTTTTTCATACCTGTTAAGACATATTTCAGCGCTCGCCGTTTTTTCATTTAAGGCATAAAACAATCCTTCATCATCATTGTATTCCAGAATCCCCGCGTCTGCTGAGGAATCTACCATTGCAACTTTCACCCTGCTTTCATTAGAAGTGTCTCCTGTGAAAAACGAATAGATGTATGCCTTCTCTTCTCCGAAGAGTATCAGAGGAGAGATTGATGATAGAGTGTCTGAAAAAACAGACCTTGAAAATACAATAAGATTTGAATCATTGTCTGTAAGAGTGTTCAAATCAACTGCTATTCCATGATATTCAACATTCGTATCAATAATCGAACTTCCTATAAATGTGTAAAAATAATCAAAACCGTTTGTGCTTATTCTGTTGTTGCTGTAATTCGATTCTACGGCGGAGCTTGAATCGGGATTCACAAAAATATTAAGGTCATTTTCAAAATAATTTTTGTCTATGGGTATAGAACTCTCAACTGTCTCATTCGCATTCAGACTGACAGTATCGGAAGCCAAAAGAGACGGGAGTCCGCTGACATATTCATAAAAATTCACAGGCACATTTTTCACACTTCTCTTCCCTACATTCTGAATTTTTACGCATAAATAAGGAGTCAACCCTATGGGCCTTAAATAAGGATCCGATGCAATTTTCAAATCTGGGATTGACGGAATCAATATGCTCTTCTTAGGAGTTGAGTATACCGATGTATTCAAAGTGTCGGAATATGATATATAATAATAGAAAAATTGGTCTTTTGATTCCGCTTTTATTGAATTTAACAATGAAGTGGAGTAAAGTGTCGAATCTAAAGTGTCAGCCGCCATCAAAATTGCTCTGTAAGTTGCATCTGTGGGATATTTGTACATTGCATAAATATTAGCAATATTCTTTTCATCTGCTATTTGGGCATATATTCTGAATTGAGTCAGTGTATCAGGATTTGAAGGAGACATATAATACTTCTTTATTCCTCCAAGAAGAACGGAAGGATAAGTCTCATAAAGCACGCTTGTATCCTCAGTAACAGCCATTGTCACAACCCTCATAGGTCCCGCAACAAGAGAATCCGGCATGATAAGGGAATTTTCTCCTGTTCCTGAAACCAATGAGGAATAATCCTTCGCCAATGCTCTGTCTTCGGAATCAATTGCAATGGATTGAATCAGGCCGTCATCAAGCTGAGTGTCCGCCAAAACAACCTTAAGAGTATCATTCGGATTTATCATGTATGAAGATAGTGAGCATATAACATCGGACATCTCAGGAACTCTGATATCAACAAGATTTATCCCGAGAAGCCCGTAGCCTCTTATTTGGTTTGCTTCTTGAGATTCATCGTCAAATTCACCTATATATCCCAATGTGAGATAAAAGTCCAATTCTCCGTAGAGTGCAATTTCACCTATATTTTTTACGCCATTGTGAGTATACTGTTTTAAAAATGATTCGCTGAGCACATTATTTAGAGATGAACTGCTTGCAGTCGATGAACCGTAATATGCAATTGCTCCTCCGTATGGAGATGAAACAAACGCCTCTCCTATAGACATAGAATCAGAATTAGGTCTGTCAAAATTTGCTGTGACGCATGAATATACATCTACAAAGGGAAGTCTCTCCATATTGTACATCCTGTAAACATCAGTGAGTCTTATGAAAAGCTGTGACCCGATGCTTTGCTCTGCTCCGTGCGCCAAGATTGTCATAAATGAGGCTCCGTAGCCAAGCTGTGTTATGAAGTCCCCGTTCAAATCATGTTTATTCGCCATGAACTCCGGGTACATATATTCCGGTAGCATAGAAGCAAGTTTGTAAGATTGATATTTCGATTCCAGATAATCAGGAAGTCCGGGACCTGGAGCAGTGGTATCATAAGCCAATATAACTCTTAGATCGTGAATCCCCGTATTACGCCAATCGAGATATTTTGAAGCTTTCTCTATTGCAGTGTTAATATCAATCTCATTTCTTGCAGGAAAACGGGAGATTGAAATATCCTCTATAGGGTCATTCCCTGATATTGCCGAATAATAATTATCCGAACATATCATACCGTAGCCTGTGACATCATAATAAAAGGCAACAGGAATGTCATTAGGCACTGATGAAAAATGATTATTATTGTCATAGGACCCATCGGCAAGTATCAATACATTTGACGGAGGAATCAGCCAATTGTTATAAGCTGTTATAAGAAAATTTCTTATGCCGAGAGCGCTCTTTTTTCCGTAGGAAAATTCATCATAAATTTCCTGGCTTCCGACTAACTTTACAGTGTGTTTATCTTCAAAGATATTCTTAAACGGCTCTGATGCAGATTTTAAGTTTTGATTGGTTATTATTATAAACTCACCCTCATTTAATGTGTTTGAAAGGTTCGCATTCATAAATGGTTCAATAGTATCGCATGCGAGAAATGAATTCAATGAATAGACGGCATACTCTCTGTTTGATGAGAACAGCTGGTCATCAAATATTATCTCATAAGTATTTGTGCCAGAATCAAATACCGCTTGATAATTTTCAATTCGTTTTAAGTCTTTTCTGTATATTGCCACTGAAGTGTTGGGGAAGTTTTTAACTCTATATCTGAAATTTCCGAAACCTGCGCTGTTTTCAACTGAAAAATTCATCTTTGATGAAATTGCCTTCAGACTCTTCAGAAAATCAACTTCCAGCCAGTTTACTGCAACATTATTATTAGAAGTATCAATTGGCAAAATTTTAAAATCAATTTCACAAGTGTCTTTTCTCGTTATCGGCAGAGAATCATATTCAAATATATAAGGTGAGAGATCATCCCATGAAAAAGTTGAAAGTAATGTGCCGTCATAATAGAATTCCATTATATGGTCAGGATTGTACATCAACAGATAGGTCGTTCCATGAAAATATGCTCTTATATCAGCAGTTGACGAAAGAGTGTCAAAGCCATCCAAAGGCAACTTTACATTAAAACTTTCATTCTTAAAAAAATGCTTCATATACCAAAAGTCAGTCGTATCAATTGTTGTCCTTCCGCCGATTTTCGTATAAACTGAATCGTACTCAAAATGATAAGTGAACATAGTTGATGTGAATTCTCTGTCAATCAAAGAATCATCAAGAAGCCCGCCATTGTCAACGATATATCTTACACCGTTGCCGCCTCCTGCAGAGATTATATATATATTCAGGAGTTCATATTTATCAAAATATGTGGATTCTCCCTTCATTCTCTCTCCGTAAAATTCAAAATAATCTCCCGGGCCGAATACATTATCAGCCGCTCCATACATATATATAGGAACTTCAATTCCATTATTGTAAAGCTTTATTGTTGCAGGATTGTATGATGAAAGATTCACTGATGCCATTGATATTATTTCATCATAAAAAATTCTGTACATTCCCGTTGAATCGACTTTTATTCTTGCAAGAGGAGTTCCGTCGTATGATGTCTTCTGCTTATTCATTGTTCTCGGTTTTATAAAATCTTTCAAATGGGTTTTATTGACTACAAATCCTTCCATAGCGCTCAGGGTCTTCAAATCGGGATTTACAATCTTTCCGGAAAGCTTGGCTTTTGAATAATTGATTTTTATCGTATAATTTGAAGAATACGGCTTTACTGGTAGCAGATAATAGTCTTTGAAATAAAATGGTTTTCCCAATACTGCAGATTTGTCTTTAATTGAAATATCCGCTGTGAAAGTACAATTTGGAGGTAGCAGAATCGCTGAAGCATTGTCGCCATCTTCTTTCACATACTGCACTGTTATTGAAGTTTCTGTCTCTGATGCAACCTTGAATCCTGCATTGATGAATATAGAAACAATTAAAATTGAGAGTAAAAGGATTTTTTTTATCTGAGCCATACTATTTTTTCACCGTATTTTGAATTTTTGTTTTCTATTAGCATAAAATATATATCATTTCTCTTAAGTTCTTTATTCGTGATAATCAACTGTCTTACAACATCATTCTTTTCAAATATTTTCCTTCCAGCTTTATCCATTACAGTCACATTGTACGACTCTTCATCATTAAATGAAATTATATATCCTTTATATGTCATTGATGCAATATAAGGTTTTTCTTTAGATGTGGAGAATATTTTTGTATGGGGAAGCCTGACCCACCAGATATCATTGGTCTGGGTAGGGCTTATGGGGGTATCGTCATTTACAATGTAAACAACATGAATATCTCCTCTTGAATCCAAAACTATCTGCGGAAGAGTGATGTATCCGTGCTCATGCGATGCAAGAAGAGTCTTTTCCTCAATCTCTTTTGTTGAAGGATTGTAAAGAATCGAATACAGATTTCCATACTGATTTTCATCAGAAACATAGACTATTCTCACTTTGCCGTTCTGCATCACACCAGCAGGATTGTATATATTCGAACGGGTGTCTGAAAGTATTGTATAGCCGCTCCATGATGTTTTGCTGAACTGCGATATAAATAAATCACTCACTCCTGACAATTCGGAAGTGAATATTGCATATTCGTCAGCTCCGTCTGAAATTATATTGGGATAATATATATTGCTTGAAAGTTCTGCGACTTTTATAAAATCGGACCAACCCGCACCTGAATTCCTCACATTGTATAATGCCTGACTGCCATTAAACTCAGTTGTAAATAAAACGCTCTTTTCTCCATCAGGATAGACAAATAAATCAGGGGAGATGCAATTTTGATTAGTATCTGTGATATCAACTTTTGTTTGAAACATAGTATCAAAATAAGTATAATAAACATTGAAATAACCTGACGAATCATCTATGAAGACAAGATTGTGTCTTTCGTCTGCAAAATAAAGTTTTGGGAACCATGTATATGAATCAAATGTGTTTGTCACAGTAATTTGAGAAGACCATATCATATTATCAAAATACTTGCCGTATAATTCAAAAGAACTTGTTCTGTAATCCTCCCACACTAAAAGGCACTTTCCGTCAGGCTCCACTGACAATGTCGGCATCCAGCTTAAAGCATAGTATCCTGTTCCTTCGAAAGAATCTTCAAAAATTGATGAAGTATAGATCCAATCAGTTCCGTCAAATCTGGTTTTCTTAATGCATCCGTATGCATCCCTTGATGCATCATACCATGCTATATGGACATTTCCCAAAGTGTCGCTCACAAGAGAGTGCGCCGCATTCGGCTGAAAGTAAGCCATAGAGTAGGGCCATATATCAACAGGAGAAGTCCATTGAGAAAATACACTGATGAAAGTTAAAAGAAAAAGAATAAGAAGAAAAATTTTCCTAATCATATTATAAAGTATATCTTTTTTATTTGTTTTGTCAATATCCCTCCAATCCTCAACCTTGAACTTTTCCATAAATCATATCCATTCCGATATTTATATAGGGGACGGTGCATCTCATTTATCTCACTTTTAAAATTATTTTTTCTTTGTAATTAATTTGAATGTTTATAAATCTTCTACCTGCTAACTTTTTTTCTTAAAAAACAATCTCTATTTGGCTCTCATATTCATATAAGTTTAATCATATTCAAACACGGATTATTCTCTCCCCAAAGTGTAGGAAGCTCCTCAAGCTCCAGAAATCCTGCTGCTTTGTAAAACTCGCGCGTGTTTTTATAAAACGGATCATCAAGTCTTTCACTGATTGTCTTTACAAGTAAAAACATCTTCTCATTCTTTCTGCATTCTTCAGAGCATATCTCAATCATCCTTCTTCCTATACCCATCCTGTGATTCTCCTTAAGTATTCCCATTACATAGATTTCATCCGCATAAACGCTTGTTTCATGCATGGATGCAAAACCCACGCTCTTCCCGTCAATATATGCGCTGATAAAGACACCTTCACCGACTCCTTTTATGTAATCCAAAATTGCAGATTCTATTCCGAACCAGTCAGGAAGAGAGTGCAGAACTTTGTCGCATATTTTTCGCCTCTCTATCTTGTCTTCAATAGCTTTGTAAACAATCTCCGTAAAAACCTCTTTGTTTTTTATATTTCCAGACATGCTTCAATCGAAAAAAAGCGAACAAAAACTTTTACATGGAGGAACCCCATGAATCCGAAAGAGTCCCTGCCGAAAGATATTATAACTGACATTAATGAATTAAGCAATAGTTCACTTAGGTTGTTATTAGAGGAGATATTGAACCGAATCATGAAGAGTGAGCGAGAGATATATCTTTCAAGCAATGATGATTATGCCAACGGATATATTGAGCGTGGACTTGGAACACCTCTCGGAAAGCTTTCATTGTCATCTCCCAGAACTAGGACAGGAGAGTTTCGCTCGCAGGTTTTGCCGGATAGATACAAGAGAGACATTGATGAACGTATCAATATAATGAAGTCTCTTGTATCCTCCCATTACAATCCTAATGATGTTTCAAGAGCTTTGAGAGGCATGGGTATGAGTTACTCACCGGAAGATATGGAAAAGATAAAAGAGGACATCCTCAGAGAGTTCAGGCAATGGAATAAGCGACCGATTCCGCACGATCTTATATCACTTTATATAGACGCATATGAATCACCCGTGGGATATGACGGAGAAGTAAAAAAGACAAGCACTTTTACGGCAATAGGCATGGACTTCAACGGCAGAAAAGATGTATACGGAATATATACTTTTGCAGGAAGGGAGAATAAAGAGTTCTGGCTCAATGTAATCAATGATCTTAATAACAGAGGGTTAAAAAGAGTAATGATTGTTGTCACAGATGATTTTCAGGGTATCACCGAACCCATAAATGCTATGTACCCTAAAGCTAAAAGACAGTTGTGTTTGGTTCATCTCCTCAGAAATGCCAGAAAAAACTTCTCCCTCGAACATTACTCCTTCTTCAAAAAACAAATCGATATAATAAAAAACTCTCCGTCTGAAAAAGAAGGCAATGCCATCTTTAATGCCTTGCTTGACACTCTTGAACCTTTCTACGGCAAATATATCGACTACTTAAGAGAAAATATTGATTGCCACTCAACCCCTGCGGGTGTGAGAATCCATTGTAATTTCTGGCTAAATTACACACTCTTCAAACTTATTTTATGATCAAAATCAACAATAGCATTTAATCAAATAACGTTGTTCAATCGATAGTTATTACCTTATTATCACCATCTTCCTGTTTATCTCTCTCTCACCGTCTCTGATTCTTATAAAGTATGTTCCTGATTTCAAGCCTTTGTTCTTGTATATGTGAGTCCCTTTACTCAGTCTCGCTGTCTTATGTATTATCTTCCCTGTAACATCATATACTGCAAATTCATTGTCCGATTCTTTCAGTTCATACTTTATCTCATCCATTGTCACTGTTAGTTTATTAATATCGGGTTCTCTTTTCACTTCTCCATCCTCCAATCCAGTCAATGCAAATTCCAAGACATAAAAACTCTCTCCTGCAAGATATGTGTAATCACCTAAGACAAAAACCTCATATGCACACCCCGGTGTGTCATAATAACCTACCTCAGTTGGGCTTGCAGGATTGGAGATGTTGATTACTTGTAGTCCATAATCTTCATCAGCA
>DCUY01000036.1 GCA_002327905.1 Caldifarciminota bacterium UBA2202
TGCTCATGGCACACGGCATACGGCGTTTTGTCTCGCGACACGCGGGAGTGGCGTCGGCTCACACACTTCGCTTAGCCGCTGTATCAAGATGGGTTAGCATAGCAAGGGGACAACCACTTGATTTGCGTCTGCGCAAAGCGTCCTCGCCGACTTTGGCTTTCGTGCAAAATGACTGTTGACTTAATTTTATCAATAGGTATTATGATAAAATATGAATAAACGGGTAATGATAATCGGAGCAGGCGAAAGAATCTGCCCATTGGATACAATAAAGGCATTTTCTGATGTAATATGCGCTGACGGCGGATACAAGCATATAAAGAACATTATTAAACCAACCCTTATAATAGGAGATTTTGATTCATTATCAATCAAAAATGTTCCCAAATACATTCATGTAAAGAGTTATCCGAAGAAGAAAGACGAGACTGACATTGAGCTTGCTATAATTCATTCAATTGGTGAAGGATTCGATTCGCTTTATGTGACAGGAGTGACAGGTTCGCGGGATGACCATTTCATAACAGCTCTCTCTCTTCTTGAAAAATATAAAAAGACTGAAATTCATATTTTAACTGAAGAGTATGATATTTTTATCATGAATAAAATGCGCAAATACTCTTTTGTGAATATGAAAAATTCACAGGTCTCTTTTTTATCCGTAACAGAGAAGACTGCGCATATAGTTTCAAATGGTCTGGAATATGAATATAACGGCAATTCCTTGTCAAGAAACAACCCTATAGGCGTGAGCAACAGAATTGTAAAGAATAATGCAGAACTTAAATTTGAAAAAGGACTGGTTTTATGTTTTCTAAAAATCTCATGATATTTGTTTTGATTCTTATTTCCTCGGCATTATATTCACAGGAAAAGAGCGATTATAATGTTGTTGATGAAAAGCTTAAAGGGATGGGTTTCTACAAAAGCGACCTGAATTTCAAGAAGGACTTTTCCGTAAATGACACATTCTCATTTCCTCTTGCAGATACGATTTTGAATAATCCGCTCCTTCTTTTAGAGAAGAGATACATGATTCTTGATTCAATCACTAAGACATCTGCCAATAATAAATATATGAAATTCAATGATGTCTTTTCAATGACTGACACTTTCACTGCTGATATATCAGCAATCATGCGCAAATATGAGAAGATGGGATTTGACAGGAGCAGAGCTGTCATACAGGTTATACCAATGCTCTTTTACGAGGAATCCCTCTCTTACAAATACAAGGGGATAATAGAGCAGAATATAGGGCAGTATGTGGATACAAACAATCTTACTGCGGATTCCCTTATAACTTATATGCAGTATGTCACTCCAAAATTCGAGGAAATAAAAAATTATGTTGCAGGATACAAGAAGCGTCTTGTGGAAATGTTCTCAGAAGGTCTTCTCTTCCCGTGCGACACTGTCTTATCATCAGGAAGAATGGTTATAGGAGATGTCTATTCAAACACATATTATGATGACGCTGACATAATAATTGACCTCGGGGGGGATGATAAATACATAAATTCATCAGGAGTAGTTTATCCATATACAATGCGCACGAGATTTATTGTGGACTTCAGCGGCAATGACAATTATGAGACTACAGATTCATTCAAAATATCTTTCGGAGCGATAAACGGAGCGCAATTCATATATGATATGGAGGGAGATGACAGATACAATACGGGAAACTTTTCCCTCGGCACTTCATTCATCGGATTTTCCCAGCTTATGGATGAATCCGGAAATGATGTATACACCTCAGGAGTAATGTCGCAGGGCGCATCATTCTACGGATTCGGAGAGCTTATAGACAAAGAGGGAGATGACATTTATACTGCCGCATGCTTTGCGCAGGGATTCGGATTCGTGAAAGGCACAGCCGTGCTTATAGATTCATCCGGAAATGATTCATACAGAGCCGGAATGCATTTTTCTCACGCTCCTCTGCTTGAATATGATTATCTCGCAATGAGTCAGGGATTCGGATTAGGATTGAGGCCACGCACATGCGGAGGAATCGGAATACTCGCCGATTATAAGGGCAATGACACTTATAATGCATCAGTGTTCGGTCAGGGCGGTTCTTACTGGCACAGCATCGGACTTCTCTTTGATTTTCAGGGAAATGATTATTATTCAGCCGCGCAATACGCTCAAGGTTCGGGAATACATCTCTCAACAGGCGGACTCTTCGATTATGCTGGAGACGACATGTATTTCTCGCGCTTCGGACCTTCTCAGGGAGAAGGGCATGATTTTGCTGTGGGGATGCTCTCTGACAAAAAAGGCAATGACACATACACAGTATCAGGAGGGCAGGGAGCCGGACTAAATAATTCTGTGGGAATTTTGTTGGACAGAGAGGGTGATGACAGTTATTATTCAAGAGAGAATTTTGCATGCGGCGATGTGAATGAATCACGCGGATTCTTCGGATTCGGAGTATTCATAGACCTCGAAGGTGAGGATTTTTATGCAAAGGCGGGTGAGAAGGATTCAATAAGCTGGATAAACAAATATTACGGAATAGGAATAGACGCTCCTGTGCTTCATAAAGACTCCGTAGTTGACACATTCGACATTCCTGAGAATCTGACAATTGACAGACTCTTTGAGGTTGCTTCCGAGTGGGATGTCGTTGACAATAAATTCAAAGTTGAAAAGGCGAGGAAGATGCTTTATGAGAGGGACAGTGAAGCATTCGCATATATTATGAAAGAGAAGCTTGACACTGAGGACGGGCTTGAGCTTAGGACGATTATTGAGTTTTTCAAACAGACAAAGAGGGCAAATCTTGATTCTCTCACTGCAAAAATGAATACAAAAAATCTTGAAAGAAAGAGAAATATTATTTATATGCTTGCGGAGATTAAGTATAACGGGGCATTCGCAAAATTAAAAGAGGAATGCTATTCATCGGATGAAAAATCGGTCCAGCTATCAGTTTATGCGATAGGATGTCTTGACACAACAGTTAATCTTGATTTCCTAAAAGACATTTACAAATCTTCAAATTACAGAATCAAAGTCGAGTCCTCTGATGCTTTGAAAAAACATAAATACGACCTTGCTGAGCATTTTGTGCAGGTTTTGAAGAATGAGAAGGATAGACCTGCGAGGCAGGCTCTTACAAATTATTTGTCGGAATTTCCTAAAACCATCAGACTAATGAAGGAGAACGGAAAGATATCCAATTATGAGGAATACATCACAATCTATAAAACAATTTCAAAGGAGCAGAACAGTTATTTGATAAAGACATACGGAGATTATCTGAAGAGCATTGTAAAGAAGGATGAAAAAGACAAGACAAATATTAAAGCAATGAAGAAGAGGATTTCGAATTTAGTCAATAAGAAGAACAACTGAAGCTACTGCATATTCGGATACATGGGAGATTGAGAGAGAGAGGGATTTTATTTTGTATTTATTCACTATACTCTCTTTTACAATAATCTCCGGTTTGCCTGTTATGTCATTTCTTATCTCCATATCTTTCCAGTCAAGCTCTTCTCCGATTCCCGTACCTATTGCCTTTGAGAATGCCTCTTTTGACGCCCACTTTCCTGCAAGCACAATATATTTTATTTCAAGGTCTTTTACCTGCTCAATTTCAAATGGTGTGAATATGAGCTTCATGAAATTATCATCTTTGGAAAATTTTTCTTTGATTCTCTTTACTTCAATTATATCTATGCCTGTTGAAACATTCATATTTTGCTTATCCTTAATTTAAGTTTGAAAAAGAGATAAAATGCATTGAACCACATTGAAATAGATGTGCCCAGAGCAAGCCCTCCTGCTCCGAGTTTAGGCATCAGAATGACATTGCAGAGTATGTTTATAAGCGTAGAGACAAAAGCTATATAAAGAGGCGTCTTTGTATTCAAAAGGGAATAGAATGCCTTTGAAAATAATTGAATAAGCCCCATTGGAATAAGGCCGAGAGTATAAAAAATAAAGGGAGGTATTGTCATGGCGGCAGACCTCGCATCAAATGCTCCTCTCAAATATACAAACTGGACAATCGGTTTTGCAAATAAAATGAAAATAACAGTTGTGGGGAGAAGAACAAGAACATTGAGAAATATTCCTCTTCTTATGTATCTTGAAAACTTTTCCTTTGATGAGTATATTTCTTTTTCTGAAATGTAAGGATGTATGACTTTGCTTATTGCGATGGAGAATACGGCGAAAGGAAGGTCAGTCAGAAGAAATGAAAAGTGAAGAGCGGAGATAGCTCCGGTGTTCAGGAATGAAGCCATTATGCGGTCTATGTATATGGCGAGTTTTTCAATTCCGGAGCCACCAAGTATGGGTATTAGAAGCCGGAAAGTCTTTTTAATCCTGCTGTCTTTGAAGTTAAACATCAATTTGAATTTTACAGGAATATTTTTGAGGTCGAAAAACAAAAACAGAGTTTCGAGTATCACTCCTATTAAAACTCCGAATGCGATTGATTTCAAAGGATGCGCTTTGTAGAAAATAAGAACGATTGCTATGAGAGTGACATTGAATATAAGCGGAGAAATATTGTAAATATTGAATTTTTTAAAACTCTCAAGAAGGGAGCCGAGGAAAGCATATATTCCAATGAAGAACATATAGGGAAGAATAATCATCGTGAGATAGAGAGCGGCAGTAAATGTCTGCTGATTGAAACCGGGAGCAACAAGTTTTATGAAATAAGGAGCTATCAAATAAAAGAGCACTGTTCCCGCTATCAGTATCAGACCGATAATCGAGAAAAGGTTCGACATGTAAGTGTCAGCCTCTTTCTGGCTCTTCTCTCTTTCTCTTATGTATAGAGGTATGAAGACAGACTCAGCCGCCTTCTCACCAAGGATTCTTCTGAAAAAATTCGGCACCATGAATGCGACTACAAAGGCATCCATTATGTAAGATGTTCCTATTAATGAAGAGAATACTATTTCTCTGAAAAATCCTGTAAGACGCGATATACCTATGAAAAATGAAGTGGAGAATATTGATGAGAGAAAGGGGCTATTCCTTAATCTCTCTAATGACGATAATTGATGTTTTTTCATTGTCCTGTCCCGCAGGATTTCCTTTCATTGCAGTTAAAAGAAGCTGTTTCATTGCTTTACTGTCAGGGTATAAGCCGAGAACATCAACAGAGACATTATTTGCGTCAATGACTGCTGTTGCGCATTTTGTAATTTCATAAATGTTTTTGCAGAATCCGTGAGGATTCGCAGGAGACAAGACTATATAATTATGCGAACCTTCGTAGGGGACAGGATGCTCCTTCTTGAAATCAATGCTCTTGACTCTCGGACCTGCTATTTTGTAGAATGATCCGTGGTTCTTTGTAATTCTGTCCATTGCTCCGAACAGAGTCGCTTTCAGTATTCTTCTGATTCCCACCTCTCTTATTGCGCACTCCATTGTCTCCGCCATTCCAAGTCCCGTGCCGTATGTGACATTTGAAACCCAAGGATAGAGAAAATAAGCCCATCTTGATGGTGTGATTTTTTCAACAGGGAATGCTCTGCCCTGAGTAACTCCGAGGATTGACTCTGCTATTGTGATTATATCATTCTGCTGAAAAGAGGGGAGGAGAAGCTCTTTCATATATCCTATAAGGTCATCGCCCTTTTTAAATATTATTGTTTTGTATTTTATTATTTTGTATTTTTTGCCTTCATAGGCGAATGTGTCTTTATCCTTCTTATCAAGATATTCCTCATATCCCGCATTCAGCATTTTATGCATCTTCTTTATGTTTTTCGGCTTGTTTATGTATTTTCTAACAAACCGCGCATACAATTTCAGAATTGTTATCATAAGATTAAAAGTATAGTATTTTTTTAGTTTTATGCAATAGGAAATCAGAATCAAAACAAAGAATGGTACGCTTGTGAGCTGATACGCTATCTGGCGTGGCTGGAAGCCCGGCCCTCATTCGCTTTCTGCACACGGCATACGGTACACGGTATACGGCATACGGCATACGGCGCACGGCGTTTTATCTGGCGGAACGCGGGCACAGCGTCGGCTCGCACAC
>DCUY01000081.1 GCA_002327905.1 Caldifarciminota bacterium UBA2202
AGTGTGTGAGCCGACGCTACACCCGCGTGCCGCGAGATAAAACGCCGTATGCCGTGTACCGTGTGCCGTATGCCGTATGCCGTATGCCGCGCGAGACAAAGACGCCGTGAGCCGTGGGCAAAAAACAATAAACAATAGGCAATAAACAAGAGACAAGCAAAAACATGTAAAAAAAAATGGGAGAAGCATAGTGACCAGTGCAGAGAGATGGGAGGGCTTGACAAATTTCAACAAACCAAATATAATAGTTTAAGTTTGCGAAAAGTAACTTAAAACATAACTATTCGCAAAATGAAACATATGAAAAAGACTTTGGAAAGCTTTATAACAGAAAAAAGAAGCAATGGAATTTATACCTTCTCTACTGAAGAAGTGCAGAACTATTTAGGTTCAACATATAATAATGTAAAGCAAGTATTGTATGGGTACAAAAAAAGAAATAAAGTGGCTTCAGTGAGACAGGGATTCAATGTAATAATTACACCTGAATATTCAAAAAGCAGAGTATTGCCTGCTTATCTGTTTTTAGATGATATGATGAAATGGCTAAAACGAGATTATTATATTGGATTGTTTTCTGCCGCTTCTATATATGGAGCTACACATTATCAAATAATGGAAAATTATATTTTCATCAACGGGTCTCCGATGAGAAATATAAAAAAAGAGAAACTATCTTTGAAATTTATTGCTATCAAATATTTTAACAAAAAACAAATATGTAAATTAAAAACAGAAGCAGGGTATGTCAACATCTCTACTCCCGAATTGACTGCTCTTGATCTGATGGGATATCTTGAAAACAGCAGTTTAGAAAGAAATATAGAAATAATAAAACAATTTGTCGACAAAATAGCCGCGGATAGTTTGTTTAAGGCGGCCAGTGTTTATCCGCAGAGAGCGGCTGTTCAGCGCCTCGGTTATGTGTTGGAACAAGTGCTTTTTGATAATGAGTTGGCTGATTCACTTGCATCGGTAATGAAGGGGAGAAAGTGGAATACGGTTCCGCTATCTCCACATAAAGAAAGAGAAGGAGTGACTATAGAAAAATGGAAAATTATTAAAAACATAAATCCGGAAATAGAAATATGATTTCCAAAAGATATATTATTCAGTGGAGAGCGAAAGCTGACTGGATAGCAGATTATCAGGTAGAGCAGGATCTCGTTATATCGAGAGCAATATTGGAAATATTTTCCAGCGAATATTTATATAATAGATTGGCCTTCAGAGGAGGAACTTCGCTAAATAAATTATTTTTTAAAGAATCGGCAAGGTATTCTGAAGACATAAACCTTGTTCAAATAAAATCTGAACCTATCAAAGAAACGGTTAGACAACTGCGAGAAAAACTCTCTTTTCTTGGAATGGGAGAGTTGAAGCAGAAGGAGAGCAACAACACTCTCGTTTTTCGTTATGAATCGGAAATTCCTCCCATAATTCCCATGAAATTAAAAATAGAAATAAACTGCAGAGAGCATTTTAATGTTCTTGGATTGAAATCAAAAAAGTACTCGGTTGATTCGGAATGGTTTAAAGGAAATGGTGTCATAAGAACATACCCGTTGGAGGAGATACTGGGAACAAAATTGCGCGCATTATATCAAAGAAAAAAAGGCAGAGATCTGTTTGATTTATACAAAGCATTGATTTTATTAAAACCTGATATTGACAAGATGCTTTTATGCTACCGTAAATATATGGAGTTTTCTGTGGGCAAAGCACCTTCTAAGAAGGATTTTGTGAAGAATTTGACATTGAAAATGAATGATAGGGATTTTTTAAATGATGTTAATGGATTGATTAGAAACAGTGATTATAATGCAAAGACAGCAGGAGAATACATAATGAAGCACTTGATAGAGAAAATGTAGATAATACAGCCGCTGGGGCTAGACTCAAGAACGGCGTGAGCCGTGTGCCGTGAGCTAAATACAAAGTGCGCTGGTGAGCTGGTGAGCTGGTGAAAAGGCAAGACGAATGACCAGAGAGATGCATAGAAATCAATGCAGAAAGAGGGCAGAACTTGACAACCATGTTGAATTTCATATAATAGTTAAAGATGCAAAAGTGATTTTTAACAAAACTAATAGCAAATCGAAACAACAGGAATTGTACATTATAAAAGATAACAAAAAAAATATCGCAATCTTGACTTTTTTTTATTTCTACTTCACTATAAGAGTCAGTCTTAATGGCCACTTTTGAAGAAGTAATAAACGAAACACTTATATTGCTATTTGACTTGGAAGAGATTTGGATATAAACTCTTTGATATAGTTAAAAAAGAATTAGATTGGAGGTCTAATGTTCAAGAATGAAATATTGCTCATCACTGGCGGAACAGGTTCATTCGGAAACGCCGTACTGAATTTGTTTCTTCATACCGAAGTAAAGGAAATCAGAATCTTTTCAAGAGATGAATTGAAGCAGGATGAAATGAGGCAGAAATATCGCAATGATAAACTTAAGTTTTATATAGGAGATGTAAGAGATTCAGATTCTATATACGACTCAATGGCTGGAGTTGATTATGTTTTTCATGCGGCGGCATTAAAACAGGTGCCATCCTGTGAGTTTTACCCGATGGAAGCCGTTAAGACGAATGTTATTGGGACGGAAAATGTATTAAATGCGTGCGTAGCAATGGGGGTCAAAAAGGTGGTTGTATTAAGCACAGACAAGGCGGTATATCCGATAAATGCTATGGGGATTTCCAAAGCATTGATGGAGAAGGTAACATTAGCAAAAGCAAGAACAACAGAATCATCAGGATGCACAATGAGTGTCACGAGATATGGCAATGTGATGGCTTCAAGGGGCTCAGTGATACCTCTTTTCATAGAACAGATAAAGAGGGGACAGGCGATAACAATAACCGACCCGGATATGACAAGGTTTTTGATGTCTTTGGATGAAGCCGTGCATCTTGTTCTGCATGCTTATGAACACGGAAAGTCGGGAGATATTTTTGTGCAGAAATCGCCCGCATCAACAGTGGCTGATTTGGCTGAGGCAATAAGGCAGATATTTGACTCCCAAACAAAGATAAAGATAATCGGAACAAGGCATGGAGAGAAGAAGTATGAAACACTGCTAACCAGAGAAGAGATGGTGAAGGCGCAGGAGGGAGAAAAATACTTCAGAATACCTTCTGATGAAAGAGATTTGAATTATGATAAATATTACACAGAAGGCAAAAAACAAGTCACAAAGCAGATTGAAGAGTATAATTCCTATAATACGAAAATGCTTAATGTCAAAGAAATAATAGATTTGCTTTTAAAACTTGATTATGTAAAAAATGAATTAAAAAGGAAGTAAGATGAAAAATATTCTGATAACCGGAGCGAATGGTTTCGCAGGTAAAAATCTGACTTCTTTTCTAAATGAAAATAAAGAATTATCGCTTTTGCTTTTTGATGTTGACAATACAAATGAAGAATTAATTAACTTCATTGAGAAAGCGGATGTCATAATTCATCTTGCAGGTGTTAACAGACCCAAAGAGACAGAGGAGTTTAAAGAAGGAAATTATCTATTTACAAAGAAGATTGCTGAAATACTTATTGAAAAAGGCAAGACAATACCCGTAGTTATGTCATCGTCAATACAGGCGAAGCTCGACAACCCATACGGGAAAAGCAAAAGAGAGGGAGAAGATGCTCTAATAGAATATGGCATGAGAATGAAAGCGGATGTTTTTATTTATCGTCTGCCAAACCTTTTTGGGAAATGGGGCAAACCAAACTATAATTCGGCTGTTGCCACTTTCTGCCATAACATTTCAAGGAATATAGACATACAAGTTTCAAACAGAGACAACATTGTTGAACTTCTTTATATAGATGATATGATGAAAGAATTCGCTGATGTTATAAATGGTAAAAAGAAACACGAAGGGTTTTATTATACAATTGCAAAAAGCCATAAAAAGATTCTTGGAGAGATAGTTGATTTAATTTATTCTTTCAAAAAGACAAGAGAGGATAAGACTATTCCTGATATGTCGGATGAGTTTGTAAAGAAACTTTATAGTACATATTTGAGCTACATTCCTGAAAACGATTTCAAATATCCTCTGAAAATGAATATTGATAATAGAGGGTCATTTACCGAGTTTATCAGGACGACAGACAGAGGGCAGGTATCTGTCAATATATCTAAGCCGGGTATAACAAAAGGAAATCATTGGCATCACACAAAAAATGAGAAGTTTTTAGTTGTCAGCGGGAAAGGTATTATACGTTTCAGGAACATTAATACGAAAGAGGTAATTTCATACATAGTGAGCGGAGAGAAACTTGAAGTTGTTGACATACCGACAGGTTATACTCATAATATTGAAAATCTTGGTGATACTGACATGATAACGATAATGTGGGTCAATGAAGCTTATGATCCGGAGAATCCTGACACATTCTCCAAAGAGGTATAATTATGAAAAAGATGAAAGTAATGACGATTCTGGGAACAAGACCTGAAATTATACGGCTTGCCGAAGTCATTAAGGCGAATGACAAATATTTTGAACACATTCTTGTTCATACAGGTCAGAATTGGGACTATAATCTTTATGAAATTTTTTTCAAAGAATTAGGATTGAGAAAACCTGATTATTTTCTTGATTCTGTGGGTAAGACGCTTGGGGAGACAATGGGCAATATCATTGCCAAATCCTATGATGTGCTGTTAAAAGAAAAGCCGGATGCAGTGTTGATACTCGGCGACACGAACAGCGCGTTGTCAGCAATATCTGCCAAAAGATTGAAAGTGCCTATTTTCCACATGGAAGCAGGCAACAGATGCTTTGACCAGAATGTACCTGAGGAGATAAACAGGAAGATAGTTGACCATATAAGCGATATAAATCTGCCATATACTGAGCACAGCAGAAGGTATCTGTTATCCGAAGGATTTAGAAAAGAGCATATTTTTGTGACAGGGTCGCCTTTGACGGAGGTGCTTTATAAAAATAGTGCAAAGATAGTGAAGAGTAAGATTTTATCAAAACTTAAATTGAAAAAAGACAAATATATTTTAGTAAGCGCTCATAGGGAAGAAAACATTGACATTGAGAAAAACTTCAAATCATTGACAGAATCATTGAATTATGTAGCAGAAGAATTGAAAATACCCATTATTTACTCAACTCACCCGAGGAGCTGGAAGAAGATAAAAGAAAAGAAGATAAAGTTTAATAAACTCATAAGAAATCTTGAACCATTTGGATTCTTTGATTACAACAAACTTCAGGTAAATGCTTATTGTGTTCTATCGGATAGTGGAACTCTAAGTGAAGAGTCGGCAATACTCGGCTTTCCTGCAGTATTAATAAGGACAAGTACGGAGAGGCCTGAAGCAGTTGACAAGGGAACAATAGTTATTGGAGGGATTGAAAAAGAAGGTGTGCTCAGGTCAATAAAACTGTCAAGAATTGATTCGGGAGACGGCTCAATACCGCCTGATTACGGAGATATGAATGTGTCTGTTAAGGTAGTGAAAATCATAGAAAGCTACACGAAAATAATCAACAGAATGGTGTGGATGAAGAATTGAGAACTTAATTAAAAATGATAAGTGTATTCAAAATTATTTGCTTATTTCAATTCTCGAATGGTTTTGTGAGGCGGTGTTGTTGTGAAGAATATTGAGGCGGGAACGACAGTGGTGGGGAATCCGGCGAAAATACGGGATACGGAATACGGAAAAAGCGGGATACGGGATACGGAATACGGGATACGGAAGACGGAAAGATTTAGCGGCGGGGGTG
>DCUY01000019.1 GCA_002327905.1 Caldifarciminota bacterium UBA2202
TAACTGTTTTTCTGCTCACGGCACACGGCACAAGGCGTCTCTTACTCGTAACCTGTAACTCTGTTTTTACATGCTTGCTAAACAACATCTCCATATGCTTTTTTAATGACATTTGTTTAAATAGCATTGGTCTTGACAAAATATTTCTGTAGATTTATAATATAAGATATTATAAGAAGGAGGAATGATGAAAAGAGCGGTTTTAATTGTTTCAATTTTTCTGTTCAGTTTTAATTTTTATGCAATGCCTAAAGAGGATTTTAGAATTGGTATCAGACAAATAACTTCAATTTCAAAAGATGAAACATCTCCGATACCGGTTCATCCGAAAGATTCATTCGCAATAGCTACGGGATTTAAATCAATTCTGCATATTAACGGAGATTTCAGAGGTTTCGCACCGACTGCTTTGAACAGCTCAGTCTCTTCTGCAGATGGAGATACAATACAGGTGATTTGCGGGAAGGCAAACGGAGGAGAAGGGACAGGATTTTTAGGTGTTTATTATACTGTCTCCTTTGACGCAGGAGCAACATGGTCAATACCGGAACTTATAACTTCTGCAGGACCATTCACAAGAAACTACAATGAAATAGCAGTAGCAGATGGTCAGTATCCTTATGTTATAGTTAATTACAGCACAGCAAATTACAGAGGAGATTGGTTCACAACAGATCCATTGGGACCGGGACAGGGTGCATGGACACCTCCGATTCTTATTACAGATACTGCAAATTATGCGGCATATATGCCGACAATAGCGGTAAATAATGCCGGCGATAAAGTGACAGTAATCGCTTATGATGCTACAGGAGGAATAGGTTCGAATTATTCTACAGATTACGGCATGACTTGGCACACATATAATCTTCCCACTTCACTCAATGATTCAATATGGGGACCTGATGTATGTGCGGCAAGATGGGGGTCAGGAGATGATGTACATGCAATAATAGGAATGTCATGGTATGATGAGATGAGATATGACATAGCAGGTGCAAGTGCGGCATTCTTTGAAGGATATTCCATGTCAACGAACGGTGGCCAGACATGGAGTGTTGTTAAAGGTCTTTACAATGGAGACGGAAGACCTGCTATACCGTCAATTAACGGAGATACTTTTACATATTACATTGACAATTTACCGGGGAATGGAGTTGCTAATTATTCTCCTGTAAAGGCATATTTAGACCAAGGAACAGGATACTGGGCTGACAGTAAAGGAGATATAGATAATGGGTATTACGGATTCGGTACTTGGTGGTACTGGTGGGATGAAGAGTATTATGAGGAAAGTCACACACTCTTCTATGCGATTCCGATGGCTGATTTATTTGTTGATTATTATGTTCAGCCGGGAGGAGATTTATATACATTTCCATGGCAGGGACAGTCAATTATTTTTGGATTTAAGAGAGATGCGGATGCTGAATTTACTTATGACTACATTGATGTCCACGATTCTATAATTCTTAATACCTCAGGAAATAGTGCAACATGGAGAGGCAATCTGTTTTCGGCGAATATTTCTTACGATGTTTCAGACGGGACAGTCTATATAATATATCAGGATTATGTCGATACTGCTGTCGGAGAGGCATGCATAGAGGCGCTAAGAATAAACAACAATGAAATATATAGGGCAACTCTGGTTTTGAACACTGCATCATATACAACCGAAGTAGCTTCATACATAACAGATGATGGCTATGCACACATTACTATATGCCCGGGCGTCATTGATTCTATATATTATAAATCTGTAGATGTGAAGGATCCGTTGCTTTTATGGACTTATATCGGAACTTCCAGTTATTCATACAATCCTTCCGATACGATTGATCCGACGGCATTCAATTTAATATCTCCAAGCGGAAATATAACTGACAATACACCGACTTATCTGTGGCACAGTTCGTATGATGAACACTTTAAAAACTATCAGCTTAATGTTAACGGCACATTGAAAGCGACTCTGACAGATACAACATGGACCCAGCCCACTTCAATTGCTGACGGTCAGTATATTTGGTATGTTACTGCATACGATTCTTTTTCAAATTCAAAACAATCAACTAAAAGGGATACTTTCAGAATTGATTTGACAAAACCCAGCATTCCTTCTCTTGTAAGTCCGTCCAACAATGCATATACAACTTCAAATACTTTTGTTTGGAGAAAAGCGACTGATAATTTCAGCGGAGTGAAAAATTATGAAATATGGTATGATGACGATTCACTCTTTGGAAGCCATTCCTCTCAAGAAACAACAGATACGACATATACAGCTATTTTGATAAATCAGAGATATTTCTGGAAAGTCAGAGCCAAAGACAATTTCGATAATGTAGGCGATTGGTCAGCAAGAAGAACTTTTGTATATGATATTGTCGCATCGAGTGCATTTTCTCTGATTTCTCCTGACAGCAACATAACGGATAACACCCCGACATTTATTTGGCACAAATCAAATGATCTGTTTTTCAGATACTATCGGCTTTATATAAATGGTTCTCTGAAAACTACTTTGATTGATACGACATACACGGATGGAGCCGCTTTTAATGACGGAGAGTATGCGTGGTTTGTTGAAGCGAGCGATTCAGCGGGAAATACAACAAATTCTACACAGACTGATACATTCGGAATTGATATGACCAAACCTGACGCTCCGGTTCTTGTTAACCCTTTGAATAACTCTTGCTCCAATGTGAATACATTTATTTGGAACAGAGCGACTGATAATTTCAGCGGAGTGAAAAATTATGAAATATGGTATGATGACGATTCACTCTTTGGAAGCCCTTCAGTTCAGATGCCTGCAGATACTACATGTACTGCAATTCTCAGCGAACAAATTTACTTTTGGAGGGTGAGAGCGATTGATAATTGTGACAACATTGGAAACTGGTCGACAAGATGGAGCTTTGAATATGACAGCACCATTCCTGCTGTTCCGATTCTTGCAAATCCAATAGGAGACGCCGAGATCGGAGATTCAACCGTATTCTTTGATTGGAGCGCGGTTGCCAAGACGAAGACAACAACATTCGCAGATGAAAATTCGGATGATAGAACAATTAATGCAACGCAGATTAATTATATAATACAGATTGACACCTCAACGGCATTTATTTCTCCGTACTATACTGATGGGATTCTTGAAGATTCAATAACCCTCAAAATTACAGCAGGCGGAAAGTATTACTGGAGAGTGAAAGCTTATGATGAGGCTGGAAATCAGGGATCATGGACAAATGCCGACTCTTTCAGGCTTGATGCAAAGGGTCCGTCAACACCGATTCTTGTCAGTCCGCTTGACAACACTTCAAGTGCAACAGGCATCTTTGTGTGGAATGCGTCAGCCGATGATTATTCCGGAGTGAAAGAATATACTCTATGGTATGATGAGGATTCCATGTTTGCATCGTCAGAAACAATAACAGTGACAGATACGACACACACTGCTGTGCTGTCAGATTATGTTTACTATTGGAAAGTGAAAGCGACAGACAATTATGATAATATGGGCGATTGGTCGGCAGTATGGTCATTTGATTACTCGCCTGTTGGAATAACAGATAAATTTATTCTTGATACAGAGGAGAGGTGTAAAACCGAGCTTTCAGTTTCAATGAATGAAATCAGATATACAACAGTGACGACAGATAATAAACTGATGATTTATGACATTGCAGGGAAACAAATATTCAGTGCAATTGAAAGCAGAATTGGTCAGCATAAATATTCGACTTCCAAATTATCATCAGGCATATACTTTGTCAAATTCAGAGATGCAGAGAAAGAGATAAACAAAAAATTAGTAATAATCAAATAACATAATTACAGATGAGGACGGCGCTTCCGCCGTCCCCTTTTTCTGTCATTGCGAACGTGGTAAAGCAATCCCTTTACTTCAATTCAACTTATATACCGTTATAACGGGCGACGCAAGGCAATCTCCTTACTTTTATTCATATTTTGTATTGAATCTAAAAAAAGCAAAAAAGTAAAACATCGGAATGAAATGGTTCAAATAAAAACTAAAAACTTAACATTCCTTCTGAAAAATGTTTTGCAAGAATAGTGCATATTTCTTTGATTCTATCTTCGGAAATATTCTTCTCTTTATCCATTTTAAGATATTGAAATGCTTTAAAACCTTTCCATTCTTCATTGTATCGGTTGCTTTTAGGAATCACATGAAAGTGAATGTGTTCAAATCCATCCATTTCAGCGAAACAGCAGAGGTATTCCTTTTTTGTAGAAAACATTTCATACAAAACTCTGATTGAGTGATATTGAATCTGATATAACTCTTTCCATTCTTCAAGAGATAATTCATGAAGCGCTTCGCAATGCCTGTTTAATACTATCACCAGCCATCCTTCAAGCCCCGTCGGATAAGAATGTTCTACACGCCAGTATTTTCCTAAATATATAGGCACACCCGGGCTGATTCTTTTTTCACCAGAGTTTGATTTACATGAGCAGCATTCCATTAGTTCTCCTTATGATTGTATTCGATATTATCATAAGCATAAAGAAAGTAAATAGAAAATGCATTGTCAATAGAAAAAAAAGAAAGAAGAGGGTGATATTGACATTACAGAAAGATGAGGTATGATAAAGGAGTGAAAGGACAAATGTCCGTTCAAAGACGATAACATAACAAAGGAGAATCGATGCGCATAGACTGTTAATTGATAAAGAAACAACTTTAACATTAACAGGAGTATTTATGTCATCGATTATTTTTAACAGCGTCTCATTCCATTACACAACACCATTCAGAGAAATCTTCAAGGATTTGAATCTTGAAATTGACACGTCGTGGAAATGCGGACTCATAGGCAGAAACGGAAAGGGCAAATCAACTCTCTTCAAACTCATTCATAAGGAATTGTCTCCCACAGCGGGATTTGTAAAGACGCCAATGAAGACCTTTTACTTTTCATCTTCAAATGTGGAAAGGGATGATGAAAAGATTGCCAAAGATGTTGCTGTTGATTTCATAGGAGAGTACAGAGAAATTGAAAGAGAGATGGAGCATCTTACAAAAAAGGGTGATGAAAAATCTACAGAGAAGGCGGAGGAATTAAGAGATGAGTATGAGAGAGAGGGCGGATATTATATCCGTTCTGCAATTATTAAGGAGGCATCGAAGCTAAATCTTGATGAGGATATTCTCGAACAGCAATTTTCCACTCTTTCAGGCGGAGAAAAGACAAAACTTCTTATTGCGGCAATGTTTGCATACGACAACGGGTTCATGCTTCTTGACGAACCGACGAATCATCTTGACATTGATTCAAGGGAGTTTGTTGCGGATTACCTCTCAAAAAAGAGGGGCTTCATTGTTGTGTCGCATGACAGGTATTTTCTTGATTTATGCACCGACCACACAATTTCAATGAATAAAGAGAATATTGAAATGATAAAGGGGAATTACACTTCATGGAGAAATCAGCATGAGAATAAAATATACAGTGAAATGCAGATGAATGAGAATCTCTCGCGGGAGATAAAGAGTTTAAAGAGGGCCGCTGACGAGAGACGCTCCTGGGCCGACTCAAAGGAGGATGAAGTGTCAAGCGCGGGAGACAGAGGGTATGTGAGCCACATGTCCGCAAAACTTATGAAGAGGGCATTGAACATTGAAAGAAGAATGAATGATAATATTACAAAGAAGGAGAGGCTCTTAAAGGATTTTGAAAAGACAAGGGAATTGAAAGTGTCAAACAAAGACAACATTGAAAAGATTCTCTCTGTAGAGAAAGTCACTTTCGGATATGATGAGAAGAAGATAATTGATGATATTTCATTTACAGTAAGAAAAGGCGACAGGATAGCGCTCATCGGCAGAAACGGAAGCGGGAAGACGACTCTNNCAGAGCCAAGGTCTCCTACTCCTCTCAGGAGCCGAAGTGGCGCGAAGGAAGACTTGAGGAGAGGATCAAAGAGGCAAAGATTGACAGAGTGAAATTTTCACAGATAACAGGGTCCATGGGAATAGAGAGGAATATTTTTGCTTTTGATATTAAGGATTTAAGCGATGGGGAGAGAAAGAAGATTGACCTTGCAAGAACTCTTCTTGAGCCGTCCAATCTGATTATTTGGGATGAGCCTCTTAATTACTTGGATGTGCCTTCTCGCGAAATGCTTGAAAGGATGGTTGTGAAATATGAACCGACTATGATTTTCGTTGAGCATGACAGGTATTTTATCGAACAGTGCAAAACAAAGACGATTGAACTATGAAGAATCTCTATCGGGGACAGTGCAACCTCTGTCCCCGACATTCGGGATTTAAATTGAATTTTTTTATTTAGCACACGGCATTCTCTTTCCCCAACTATCAACTATAAACTATTAACTGTTT
>DCUY01000084.1:0-1467 GCA_002327905.1 Caldifarciminota bacterium UBA2202
AGAGGTATGAGAGAAAAGCATGGCGCTCTGAATGACAGACTTTGTATGCTGGAAAAGACAATTCGGATGCAGATAAGGATGTTGATTTTTTGATTGTTTAGGGATATAATTAATGAAAAAGGCAAATTCTGTACAAAAAGCCATCTAATGCAAGAAGATAATTCTTCACACTAAAGACAAAAAAATGGATTTGGCAAAAAAACAATAAATATACTTGAAATTTTATAAAAAGAGATTATAATTTAATAAAATCATAGGAGGTTTTGATAAACACGGAGATTCAAAGAAATGTTATAATCAATATGCTAAGGTATTTTCATAAAAATACAAAATACTGTCATCTTTTAAAAATGATGAAACTGATATTTTTATCTGATTTTTATTCTTTACGGGAAAGTGGAGATGTGATATCTGGCTTAGAATATAAGAAATATCCCATGGGTCCTGTTCCGGAAGAATTCTATAGAAAACTAAAAAACAATGAGCTTTCAACCGAATGGGGTATAAGATTAGTAAAGAATACATTTGATCGAAATATTGATGAAACTGATGACTATGCTTATGATTTCCATTTTGACAAAGAGAGCTTTGATGATGATTATTTTTCTAAAAATGAAATTGAGATACTGAAAAAAGTTGTCTATACATACAAGGAACTTAAAAGTAAAGATATTTCAATTATTACTCATAAAGGTGAAGAAGGCTATCCTTGGTTAAATACTGAAGTTGGAGAAAAGATTGAATTTAAAAAACTATTGGGAAAAACGCCGAGTGAAAAACAGTTGCTATTTTTTAATGATGTATTTGAAGTGAATCAGAAGATAAGAGAACGCAACAAGTTGTATGAATCTTAAATTGGGGGATGTAGTATTACACGAATGGCCTGACATTCCGACTCAATATGGTCATCCAAGTATTTGTATAATAATTGACAATGCAAGTAATTGTTGCTATTTTGCAGTAACCACTAGTCAAACAATTAAATATTCAAATATTATTAATATTAAAGTTCAACAGTATACATGTTATTCAAGGGAAAAAATGTTTTTCTTTCCCAATTCAACTCAGAAATTCGAGAAGGATTCGATTATCTTGTTGAAAAATCCTCCTGAGAGTCTTGATTTTAGTCACATAGACCATTTTGGATTGAAGCCAATTTTTTCATTAGATAAAAGTGAGTTTAATTGTTTGTTAAATTGCTATGAAAAAAGCGGAGAAATGAAAAATTATCTAATAAAACTTTTAAAAAAAATGCAATGATTTCACGAGAAGCTATGGACAAGGTGATTGTAAAGTCAGCTCAATAAGACGCCATGCGCCGTGTGCCGTGGGCAAAAAATAGTTAATAGTTTATAGTTAATGGTTGAAGGCGAAGACGCCACCATGCGAAGACGCACCGTGAGCAAAACAAAATCAAAATAGTTAATAGTTGATAGTTAATGGTTAATAGTTCAGAGGCGGGGAGAC
>DCUY01000084.1:1511-55117 GCA_002327905.1 Caldifarciminota bacterium UBA2202
GGAATGACAGACTTTGTGAGCTGGTAAGCTGGTAGAGGCGAAGACGCCACCGTGAGCCAGAGTGCTTTGCACACCGTGCGCCTTGGGCTATGAGCCGTGAGCAAGAACAAAAGAGTGTGCTGGTGAGCTCGTAAGTTGGTACGCTTGTAAAATGCAAAATAAAAGATTGAATAGAAGCATAGAGATTGCTTCTTCGAGGACTCATCGCAATGACAGACAAACAGAGTGGGCTGGTAAAGATAATTCTGATACAGATAAGCATGTTGATTTTTTGGTTGTTTCGGGATATAATTACAAAAAAGGATAGTTTTAAAGACGGAGGAGAATTTGAAAAAAATAGGAGAGAATCCAAAAATTGAAAAACAAACAATGTTATTGAAGATGGGGATTTATAGCTTGTGAGGGCGGAGTTTCAGGTTTTAGCTATTCCATTTATCAGAGAAACCAATGGTAGTGCAAAATTTGTGGTATTTAGGAGAAGCGATGATGGATGTTGGCAGTTTATTGCAGGCGGCGGTGAGGACAGTGAAGCACCTTTGGAAGCCACGAAGAGGGAGGCAAAAGAGGAAGCTGGATTGGAATCTGACAGATTTTACGGACTGAAAACAGTCTCAATGATACCGATTGATGTTTTTAGGGAACATAGAAACAAGAAAAATCTGTATGTTATTCCCGAGCATTGCTTTGCGGTTGAGATTGAACATGGGAATATAACAATTTCAAAGGAGCATTCGGAATGCAAGATATTGAACTACGAAGAGGCGTTCCGATTGCTGAAATATGACGGAAATAAAACGGCTTTATGGGAACTGAATGAAAAACTTAAATCGGGAAAACTACCAAGTAAAATATATAGTAAATAATTATGCTTTTATAGACAGTCAAAATCTTAATTTAGCAATTAGAGATTTAAATTGGACACTTGATTTCACGAAATTTAGAATATATTTGAAAGACAAGTATCATGTCACTAAGGCATTTTTGTTCATAGGTTATATTCCCTCGAACCAGACTCTTTATACAAAACTTCAAAATGATGGATATACTTTAGTGTTCAAACACACATTGACTTTGCCAAGCGGAAAACCGAAAGGAAATGTCGATGCTGAGCTGGTTTTACAGACTATAACGGAGATTGATAATTATGATAAAGCTGTTATTGTATCCGGAGATGGAGATTTTTATTGTCTTGTCGATTATCTTATCCGAAAAAATAAAATAGAAAGATTGTTGATTCCGGATAGAGCCAGTTATTCTACATTATTCAAGAAACTTCAGAAACACATTTCATTCGTAAGTGATTTAAAAGAAAAATTGGGCTATAAATAATTAAGAGGCATTAACTCGGGACAAAACCCTTCGTCTAGCCTCTAATCGTGATTAATAAAAATATAAATCAAATTCTTCTAAAAGTCAAGAGGGATAAAAGGCGCTTTGAGCCGTGTGCCGTGGGCAAAAAAGAGTTAATAGTTTATAGTTAATAGTTTATGGTTCAGAGAGAGAAAGATACCGAAGGCAAGTAAAATCAAAAACAAAATAGTGAATAAAAGTAAGGAGATTGCTTCGGCGAGGACGCCTCGCAATGACGACGCGAGTGATAGATTCTTCACATGAGAACAGTGATAAGAAGCGTTCAAAATGACTACAAAAATATATCAGATCGATTTTTTTTAGGAGGGTTTAGAACCCTCCCCTACAAATAGGGAGTAAAACACAGGTTGCAACCTCCTACCTGTTACCTGTTACTCTCCTACCTGTTACCTGCCACCTCTCCTTTGTCCTTGTTGACTTAATTGTATATTTTGATAAGATAAAAAGATATGAAAAGCAGAGTTCTTATAACAGGCGGGGCAGGTTTCATAGGAAGCTCCGTTTACGATGCATTTAAAAAATCTTATGATGTTTACATAGTAGATAATTTTGTCCCGTTTTATGACATAAGGCAGAAACTCACAAATCTTGAAATAAATTCTTCAATTCTGAAAAAAGACAAGATGCAGAATATTTTCAACTGCGACATAAGAGATTATTTCACAATGAAAAAAATCCTGACAGAAGTAAAACCCGATGCAATAATTCACTGCGCCGCAATGGCAGGGGTTCAGCAGTCATTCGAACATCAAAGGGAATATTTTTCAGTCAATGTCGATGGAACATTCAATATATTCTCTCTATCTTCAGACTTGAATATCAAGAAAGTTCTTTTTTTATCCTCATCATCAGTGTATGGGGATTCAAATAAGATGCCCTTCAAAGAGACATTCTCATTGAACCCGATATCTCCTTACGGAATGACAAAGGTGCAGGATGAGGAGATGGCTCATTTCTTTTCAAAACAGATGAATCTCAATATTGTGACTCTGCGCCTCTTCACTCTGTACGGACCGAGGCAGAGGCCCGATTTGATGCTCCATAAACTATTCTTAAATCATTTGAACCGAAGAGAATCTGTTGTATATAAAAAGACTTCGCGTGATTATACATACATATCGGACGGAGTGCAGGGCATAAAAAAGGCATTTGAATTTCTTATGGAGAATGATTCTTCAGATGTTTTCAACATTGGGTCGTCAAATCCCGTAAAGACAACAGATGCAGTGAAGGAGATAAAGAAAATTTATCCGGAATTCAAATACAAAGAAACGGAAAAAAAAAGGGGCGACATGACAAAGACATTTGCGAACATAAGCAAAGCAGAGAGAGTATTGGGATACAAGCCGGAAATGGATTTCAAAGAAGGATTGAAAAAATTCTCTCTCTGGTTTAACAATTACTATAAGTTATGAATGCAGATTTGAACATACTCTCCAATCTCAATGACAAACAGAATGAGGCAGTGCTTTATTTTGATTCTCCGCTTCTTGTTCTTGCAGGAGCGGGTTCAGGCAAGACAAGAGTTCTAACTCATAAAATCGCATACATAATAAAAGAGCTGAGGGTCTCCCCGTATAATATTTTTGCAGTCACATTCACAAACAAAGCGGCTGATGAGATGAAGCAGAGGGTGGAGCTTTTGACATCCATACCGATAAGGGGAATGTGGGTGGGGACTTTCCATTCCATGTGCGTCAGAATAATAAAACAGCACAGGCGCGAAACATCCAAGAATCAGGATTTTTCCATATATGATGCTGATGATTCCAAGCATCTTGTAAAAAAGATAATCGAGGAGAATCAGCTTGAAAAACTTATTGACGCCAAGTCAGCGTGCAAATCAATAAGCAAAATGAAGAATGCAATGATTATGCCTGAGGATTTTGCAAAAAAAGTCTCAAGCCCGGACGAATCAAACATAGCTCTGGTTTACAGAAAGTATCAAGAGATTCTCTACAGGAACAATGCTTTTGATTTTGACGACCTTCTTCTTGAAACAGTGGGCATATTAAAACGGGACCCTGCTTTCAGGGAGAAGCTTCAGACAATATTCAAGTACATACTTGTGGATGAGTATCAGGATACAAATTATGTTCAGTATGTGATGCTCAAGCTTTTATATGCGGAGAAGAATCATATCACTGTTGTGGGAGACGATGACCAGTCGATTTACGGATTCAGGGGAGCAGAGGTGGGCAACATACTCAGGTTCGACTCTGACTTCAAAAAGACTCACATTGTCAAGCTCGAGCAGAATTACCGCTCGACAAAGATAATCCTTGATGCGGCGAACAAAATAATTTCGAATAACATAAATAGGAGGGATAAGAACCTCTGGTGCGAAGAAAAGAGCGGAGATAAAGTCAAGGTTGTCTTCACTGAGGATGAGAGAAGAGAGGCGCAGTTCATAGTTGATGAAATAGAGAAAAAGAGAAGAGCGGATAATCTCTCCCTGAATGATTTTGCAGTTCTTTACAGGACGAATGCCCAGTCAAGGCCTTTTGAAGAGCAGTTCAGAAGGCACAATATCAGATATACTGTTGTGGGAGCCATCAAGTTTTTTGAGAGAAAGGAGATAAAAGACCTTCTTGCATATTTATCAGTCATTGTCAATCCGGCTGATTCTATTTCATTCAATAGAGTCATAAATACGCCGCGAAGAGGGCTCGGGGACAAAGCTGTAATTGAGATTGAAAAATATTCCAAAGAGAAAAATATTACAATGATTGAATCTGCCTTGAGGCACGAAGAGTATAAGGATAATATTTCAAAACAGGCAATGAAAGGAATAAATGATTTCAATAATCTGATGGAGGAGCTTAAAAAGACAAAGGATGATGTTTATGAGACCATTGAGAAGATTCTCCAATTAACCGATTATCAGTCGATCTTCAGTTCCCTTGATGAAATAGAGAAAATATCAAAACTTGAGAATATTCAGGAGCTTGTGAATTCAGTGAAGGAATTCTCCGAGAAGAATGAAGATATGGGTGTTGCGGATTATCTCGACATGATTTCTCTTTATACTGACATTGACGATACATCAGATGATGACGATTCGGTTTTGATAATGACAGTGCATAATGCGAAGGGTCTTGAGTTTTCCACTGTCTTCATAGCAGGCCTTGAAGAGGGAGTTTTCCCGCACTTTAATTCGTTTGACACATTAAACGGAATTGAAGAGGAGAGGCGGCTGATGTATGTGGCAATGACAAGGGCAAAAAAGAATCTTTACATTACTTCTGCGGCATCAAGAAGAAGATACGGCACAGGAGCAATGACTGTCACATCAAGATTTCTAAGGGAGCTTGATGGAGATGAAATAGATATGAAGAAGGAGAGAGAGCCGATTTTCCGCAGAGCAATCGATTCAGAGCGCGAAAATTATGAAAAGGTTCAGGAGAGGCGGGAAGATTATAAAGAGAAGAAAATTCATTCAGAATTGGGTGTCGGAGACAAAGTGCATCATCCGTTCTACGGGAACGGAGTGATAAAAGGAGTAAAGGGCTCCGGCGAGGATGTGATAGCGACAGTGACATTCTTAAACGGAGAGACAAAAAAAATATTTCTGCAATTCGCAAACATGAAAAGGATTTGAAATGGAAAAAGACAAAATACTTCTTTTGGCAAAGACCGCATTCATTGAACTGACAGATGAGCAGGCGGAAAAATTTCTGATAGAACTTGAAGAGATTGTCGGAAACATTAAAACGACTCTTGATTCGGTGAATCTGAAAGATGTTCATGACGGAGATTATTACAAAAAGAGACTCACGCTTCTTATTGGGGATTCGCCTGAGAGGAGTTTTGACAGAGAATCAATGATGATGAATTCAAAGAGGCAGAAGGACGGGTATATACTTGTGCCAAAACTCATAAAGGAGGATAAGTGAGAGTCTCCGACATTATATCTAAATACAGAGCAAAAGAGGAGACGCCTATAACACTCCTTGACGGAATCTACGAAAAGATTGAGAAAGATGATTTGAATGACTACATTTCACTCACTAAGAATATTGCCTATGAAGAGGCATACCATTCGAAGATAAGACATGAAAAAGGAATGCCCCTCTCTGATATTGACGGAGTCTTCTTTTCAATTAAAGACAATATAGCTGTTGAAAATATAAGAATGACATGCGGTTCAAAAATACTCTCCGATTTCATTTCACCGTACAGCGCAACTGTTGTAGAAAGAATACGCGCCAAGGGCGGAATAATAGTGGGAAAGACGAATATGGACGAGTTTGCAATGGGCTCTTCAAATGAATCATCCTATTTCGGGCCTGTAAAGAATCCTGTTGACACTTCATTTGTTCCGGGAGGTTCAAGCGGAGGAAGCGCCGCATCAGTCGCGGCAAGCCACGCATGCATTTCAATAGGGTCAGATACCGGAGGCTCTGTAAGGCAGCCGTCCTCATTCTGCGGAGTCGTAGGATTCAAGCCTACATACGGAGAGGTGTCACGATACGGCCTTACGGCATTCTCATCCTCACTCGACACAATGGGGATAATATCTGAAACTGTCAGAGATTCAAAGAGAGTCTTTGACATAATTCGCGGAGAAGACGCGCATGATTCTACATTATCGTCAAAAAAGGCAGGTAAGAGAGATTATAAAAGAGTGGGTTATCTTGATGCAATACCTCAGGCAGATAAACCGGTAGAAGAGATATACGGAAAAAGAATTGAGGATTTGAAGAAGGACTTTGAGCTCGTAAAGATAAAAATGGATTTTATAGATATTTCAATATCCACATATCAAATTCAGACAATGTGCGAAACATCATCCAATCTTGCGAGATTTGACGGGATAAAATACGGACTTCAGTCAAAGTCGGGAAAAAATTTGAGAGAGATATACTCTGCTGTCAGGGGAGATGGATTCGGAAGCGAAGTTAAGAGGAGGATTCTCATAGGCACATATTTTCTGACGCATAATGAAGGAGAGTATTATAGCCTCTCATTCAGATTGAGAGATTATATAGCAAATGAGATAGATAAAATTTTTGAAAACATAGATGCGATAGTGATTCCTACATCCCTGACTCTTCCGTTCAAATTCAATGAAAAGACATCAAGCCCTCTGCAGATGCACTTGTCAGACTCGCTGACTGCGTTTTCAAATCTTGCAAATGTGCCTGCAATAAGCATTAACGGCGGATACTCAAATAATCTTCCGTGCGGAATTCAGCTTGTGGGGAAAAGATTTGATGATGACTCTCTTCTTGAATTTGCGGAAAGAGCAGAAACAATATGGAGAGAGAATGGATAATTTCATACCTACTATGGGCCTTGAAGTGCATGCGCAGGTAAAGAGCAAAAGCAAAATATTCTGCAGATGCGCAACTGACTTTTCTGAAAAACCGAATACCAATATATGTCCGATATGCATGGGATTTCCCGGAGTGATGCCTTCAATCAATGAAGAGGTTGTGAAAAAGGCGGTCAAAGCGGGAATGGCTCTCAACTGCAGAATAAATCTGAGGACCGGATTTGCAAGGAAGAATTATTTTTATCCTGATTTGCCTAAGGGGTATCAGATTACGCAATTCAAAGTGCCTGTGGCTGAAAACGGTTTTGTGATACTCTCAAACGGAAAAAAGATAAGGATAAGGCGGCTTCATATTGAAGAGGATACGGGGAAAATGATACATGATCAGAATGAAGACACATTGATAGATTTCAACAGGGCCGGAGTGCCTCTTATAGAAATAGTCACAGAGCCTGATTTTGAGTCAAGCGCAGAGGCGGTGGAATATATGAACAGAATACGGGAGATACTCAGATATACAGAAGTATCGGACGCCAATATGGAGATGGGAGAACTTAGAGGAGAGCCGAATATTTCAGTAAGACGAAATATGGGAGACATGCTGGGGACAAAGACGGAGATTAAAAATCTCAATTCTCTGAAGGCAATAGAGAAGGGAATTGATTTCGAAATTGAGAGGCAGAGCAGACTCCTCAAAGAGGGGAGAGAGGTTTTGTCGGAGACAATGCTTTACAATGAAAAAAAGCAGGAAGTGATTCCGATGAGGAAAAAGGAATCCGCTTCGGAGTACAGATACTTCATAGAGCCTGACCTTCCAGACCTTATTATTGAGGAAGCATTTATTGAATCCGTGAAAAAGGAGATGCCAGAACTGCCTGAAGAGAAGAGGGTGAGATTTATCAAGCAGTATAATGTGAGCAGAATTGAAAGTGAAATACTCTCTTCGGAGAAATCCCTTGCGGATTTTTTTGAAGAGGCGATAAAGAATATCAAGCAGACAAAGAGATGCGTGAATTTCTTCATCAGAGAGATACCTGCAATACTGAACAGTAAAAGTATTGATTCCGCTGAATTAAAATTCTCCGCTTCGGATTTCAATGAACTTTTAAGAGAGATAGATTCCGAGTCCGTCAATCTGAATTCAGCGCAGATTGTTCTCAGCGAAATGTCCGAAGGAAGAGGAAAGGCGGAGGAGATAATCGAAAGGATGAACCTGAAGCAGACGAATGATGACTTTAAAGCGATGGAACTTATAAAAGAGATTATTGAAGAGAATCCAAAAGAGGTTGAGAGATACAAAAAGGGAGAGGAGAAACTCTTCGGTGTTTTGGTGGGGTTATGCATGAAAAAAGCCAAAGGGAGCATAAGCCCTGCGGCTATAAATAAAATACTCAAAGAAATGTTAAAATAGGAGGATATATGTCATTGATAGAAAACATTACTGCAAGGGAGATTCTTGATTCAAGGGGAAATCCCACGATTGAAGTTGATGTTGAGCTTGAGAGCGGCGCATTCGGAAGATTCGCTGTTCCTTCAGGAGCATCAACCGGAGAGAGAGAAGCCCTTGAACTGAGGGACAATGACAAGAAGAGATACTTGGGAAAGGGAGTCCTCACAGCAGTGTCGAATGTGAATAATATAATCGCTCCTGAAATGTGCGGAATGGAGTCAACAGAGCAGATGTCAATTGACAGCGAACTTATAGCAATGGACGGAACTGAGAATAAATCCAAACTCGGGGCCAATGCAATACTCGGAGTGTCAGTCGCAGTCGCCAAAGCGAGCGCTGATGAATTCGGAATGCCTCTTTACAGATACATCGGAGGAGTAAATGCCCATCTCCTGCCTATACCAATGGCAAATGTCGTGAACGGGGGCTCGCATGCGGACAATAATCTTGATGTTCAAGAATACATGCTTGTTCCTGTAAATGCAGACTCATTTGCAGAGGCGATAAGAATGAATGCCGAAGTATTCCACACATTGAAGAAAATATTGAAAGACAAAAAGCTGTTTACCGGAGTGGGCGACGAGGGCGGATTTGCTCCGAATTTCACAAATAATGAAGAGGCATTGAAGGTCATGGTTGAGGCGATTGAAAAAGCTGGATACAAACCGGGGAAAGATATGTTCATAGCGCTTGATGTAGCCGCAAGCTCTCTCTATAAAGACGGGAAATATATGTTTGAAAGAAACTATGTAGATTCTGCAAAGCTGATAGAAATATACAAAAAATGGACATCTTCATATCCCATAATTTCAATTGAAGACGGTATAGGAGAGAATGATTGGGACGGATGGAAGAAGCTTAATTTGGAGCTCGGGAAGAAAGTTCAGATAGTGGGTGATGACATTTTCGTGACAAATACAAAGCTTTTAGAGAGAGGAATAAAAGAGAATGCGGCTAATTCTATTCTTATAAAACTGAATCAGATAGGAACTCTCACGGAGACAATAGAGGCTGTCAAAATGGCGCAGAGGGCAAAATGGACTGCCGTGATTTCTCACAGAAGCGGAGAGACTGAGGATTACACCATAGCTGACCTTGCTGTTGCGCTCAATACGGGATTCATAAAGACAGGTTCGCTCTCAAGAAGCGAGCGTATTGCAAAATATAATCAATTGATTAGAATAGAGAGTGAAAGCATTGAAAATGTCTATGGAGGAATAAAAAACTTTTATAATCTTTCATGAAGAAAAAATTTAAAGGAAAAAAGATTACTTGGCAGAACATAGCAGCCGTTATTATAATCGGCGCATTCGCTCTGTTGATATTTCAGCCGAGAGTGGGGCTCTTCTTCCTCACTCTCCGCATAATGCAGAAGAACAGAATCGAGAGGAACATTGATGAAGTAAAAGTAAAGATGGTTCTTCAGAGGCGGAGAATAGATCTCCTGAAGAATAATGAGAATTACATTGAGAAGATAATAAGAGAGGAGACGAATATGATAAATTCAAATGAAAAAATCTTAAAGAGGTGATATGTCAAAAGCATGGATACTTTCAGTTGATATGGGATACGGCCACCAGAGAGCCGCATATCCTCTAACGGAGCTGAACAGCGAAGGCGTGCTTACGGCGAACAATGACTATATAGAATCCGACAAGGAGAGAATTCTCTGGAGAATAACCCAGTCCGGATACGAGACAATATCAAGAATGAAATCAATACCTCTGATAGGAAATTCAATATTCGGAATGTATGACAAGCTTCAGGATATTGCTCCATTCTATCCATTCAATGTGGATGAGAAGCCGAACGGCAATGTGCAGTCTGCAAAGAATTTAATAAGAATGGGTCTATGCAGAGGAATACTTAATCATGTGGCATCAGAGGATATTCCGATAATAACAACTCATTTCATGCCTACCCTTGCGGCTGATTACAATGGCTTTAAGAGAATCTATTCCGTAATAACTGACACTGACATAAACAGAGTGTGGGTGAGTTCCGATCCGAAAAAATCAAATATAACATTTTTGTCTCCGTGCAGACATGCGACAATGCGCCTTTTGAAGTACGGAGTTCCGCCTGAAAATATTTACATTACAGGATTTCCTCTCCCTAAGGAGAATATCGGAGGCCTCGACCAGAAAATTTTGAAGAGAGACCTTGCCGCAAGAATCAAAAAATTGGACCCGATGGGCAAATTTCTGAAAGTATATAAAAAAGTGCTTGAGGAGAATCTCGGAGAGATACCGGAAAAAGTTGACAGGCCTCTCACAATATGCTTCATGGTCGGCGGAGCAGGAGCCCAGTCGGATATAGGAATAAATGTCGTGAAATCCCTTAAAAACAGAATAATGAATGGTGAAGTCAGAGTGAATCTTGTCGCCGGTATAAGAGAGAATGTGAAAGATTACTTTAAGAAGGAGTTAAAGAAGATAGGACTTGATTCAAACTGCCTCGGATGCCTGAATATAATTTATGCAAAGACAAAGATGGAATATTTCAAGATGTTCAATCAGGAGCTTCATAATACTGACATACTCTGGACAAAACCGTCGGAACTCTCATTCTATACAGCTTTGGGAATACCTATAATCATCGCTCCTCCTGTGGGGGCGCATGAGCATTTCAATGACAATTGGCTCCGCCACATTGCATCCGGTTTTGCACAGGATAATCCTATATACACTGAAGAGTGGCTCTACTATGTCTTAGAGAGCGGAAGATACGCTCAGGCGGCATGGGACGGATTCATGAGAGCGCCTACAATGGGAACATACAGGATTGAATCAATAATTTCAGGCGAGTTGAAGAAAGCAAAGGAAGGAATAACTGATGCGAGGTAAATGTTGACTAATTGCCAAAAGTTTACTATAATACACTTCCCCGGGCGAATAGCTCAGCTGGTGAAAGCGCCTGCCTTACACGCAGGAGACCACAGGTTCGAATCCTGTTTCGCCCATTTCTTTAATCCCCAAATTTTTCTTCTAATTGTTTTTGTTTTATCCTCATGTTTTCTGCATGCCGATATTATAACAGTATCTGCGGAGGGAGGCATACCGCTCGGCGACTGGTCTTACGAACTCAACACGGCAAACGGACTGAATGTTTTTTATTCAAGGAGTATATTAAGCAGACTCTCTGCTGAGGCGGGAATAGAGGCATCGTCATTTCGAACTGTAGCCGACCTGTATCATCTGAATATACTCCGCATACCTGCGGGAATAAGTTACGGATTTTTCAAAAACAATAATTGGTCTGCATCTTTTTCCGGCAATGTCGGGATTTCTTTCTTGGAGAGAATCTATGAAGATGCTTCAGAGACCGGTTTCAATGAATTCTATTCATTATCATTGGGTCTAACTTACGGATTTTCCGAGGAGAATCAGTTGTCAGTCTATACAAAATACCTTCAGGAGAGGTTTGTCAATGGCAAAAGCTATATCGGCATCGGTCTTGCTTTCGGTTTTATTATTTTTTAGCTGTTCAATCGGCTATGATATTACAGAGCGCATAGGCGGAGATGTGACAGGATTTTCTATGCCTGCATATACAACAAGATTCTATTCCGATTCGGAAGATGATTTTACAGTGCAGACAATGTTTGACACAATCATTGACAATCAAAATTACAAGGAAGTGTATTTCAACAGAACTCTTGTTCTTCTTCTCTATTCGGAGCAGTATATATACAGAAGATTTGAATTTGCAGGAACGGACATTGTCGCTCCATTTTTAAATCAGGTGGTGATAGAGGGAATGAAGGATTATAAAAAATCGGAGAACTCAATCTATTCATACGAATATAATTTCAGAGTAGATTCTCTGAAGAGTCTTGCAATAAATGATGCTCTTTATGACAATTGCTATTTTGTGACAACATCAGTGAAAGTCATCAAAGGAGATGCGGATACTTCATTCATAAACAAGTATGCTTTAACTCATGAAGATGGAATAATAGGAATTTTCTTTGAAGATTCATTTATGCTTCTGGACAGCATTGTTTCCAATTAGAAATACTTTACAACCATAGAGCAGATTCGGAGGAGAAATTCCTTATCATCATCCGTAAACGGAGCTATCTTATGCGAATCTATGTCAAGCTCTCCGACGACATTTCCGGCTTTCAATATGGGAAGCACAATCTCCGATTTGACTGTGGGTGAGCATGAGAGATAATTTAATTCCTTGGATACATCCTGAACTATGAAGATTCTCTTCGTCTCTGCCGCCTGTCCGCATATTCCGATTCCGAATTTTATCCTTGTATGCACTGTGGGTGCGCCGGAGAATGGACCGAGCACAAGATTGTCTGCGCCTTCAGTCAAGTAAAATCCCACCCAATTATAATGCTCAACATTATCTTTGAGTATGGTGCAGATGAACTGAAGTGAAGAATCCCTGTTGTTTTCTGAATTAATCTTCTCTCTTATCTGTGAAAGAATCTTGTCGAAAATCTGTTTTTGTGACATCATAACTCCTTTTAAGTATTATAGCATAAATTATAAAATATTAAATATACAACTTGCTTAAGAAAATAAAAATCACAATTTTGCAAATATCTTTTCAATTGGATCTGAAAAATATTGTAAGACCTGCCTGTCCCCCTAAATAGAAATCATTAATTTGAGACACATCAAACCCTGCCATGACAGAGGCATACGGCATTATATGGATGTTCTTCCATGTTTTTAATTCAAAGGTCGATAAAAAAAACATAGTTAGTCTCTCATAAATAGGGCTCATCATAAAATCAGAAGCGACTCTGGGTTCAATGTTTTGGTACTCCAGAATTAATTTAAGTGAATATCCTCCTAATTTCATCGATTGATAGAGATTTAATGATGAATATACACCCCAGTTATAAAAACCCAAGTAACTGAATAATCCTCCATATTCAATTATTGAATCATCTACAACAGTTACCGATTGACTTCCGAAATCCGTAAGAACGAACCCTCCTGCCTCAATGCTTATCTCTCTGCTCTTGTCCGGAGATTGCACAATCAGTTTTGATATTCCGGAAGAAAGAGAAGTTAATAATATAACGGTTCTCACGCTGAAAGAGAGATTATAATCATTAGGCAGACCGATTCTGCCGTAGAGGTGAAGCGGAGGATACCATAAATCTTCTATAGTTGAGTCAGTACCCGCACTATTTATATAGTTCTTTTGATATCCTGCATCTGAGCCGACGCCTATTTCAAATTTTTTTGGTTCAAGAGTCTTTGCTGAAAAATAATACCCAGCACAGTTTGAAAAGAGTATAAGTATAAATATTAAAATCAGTGACATGAAATATAAAGTTTTTCTCTCATGTTTCATTTTCACCTCCTGATAACAAAATCATATCACTTTCCGCATGCAAGTCAATACGGGATGAAGTTCTATAGAGTGTGTTATAATTTCTGGATTGTTATTCTTGAGAGGGAGTCATAATTTCATAAAATCCGTCAGAACGCTCTTGGGTATAAGCAATACATAATATCAAAGATATTGACAAGTGCTGTTTTTAGATTATGCTGAATTCAATGAAATGGTGTAATGTGTTATTGGTATCATATTATACTGAGAAGATTAAAAAGTCATTGGGGCATACATCCTTAAGACTATCTTCGGTTATTGCCCCCCCCCACTTGCGCATTCTCTGTTTTTGATTATTCTCCAATCATCAAAATTGAAATTTATAAGAATATGGGGACACCCTCTTTTAGAAGTGTCCCCCAAAAACAAATATATTCTTTGCCTATAGTTTAAAATCAAAAGAGAATGTTTGGTTAAACAATTAGAAGGGAATTTGAAATGAAAAAGAATTTATTGATTTTGCTTTTCATATTTTTAATCATATCAAGTTGTAATTGTAACCTGTTCAACAATGATGACCTTGGCAATACACCGCTTGATATACCGGATTATGTTCTATATGGAATGCTACATACAAACGGAGTGGATTATATAACAGTTATTGATATGGAAAAAGATTCCATTGTAGGATATTACAGGGTAACGAAAGAAGGGGAATATATAGGCGATTTTTGTTTAGGAAGTGACAATCTTCTTTATATAACCATCAGTCCTTTGGAGAAAATAAGCAGTGAAATAAGAATTTTTGATCCCAAAGAGGGGAAGATAGTAGGTAAGATAATAGATGAATATAGTCCTGAAATAATTTTTCCTCTTCCCAATGATGAAGCATTTGTATTTCATTATTTTGTTCAAGCAGGTGATAGCGCAACTACTAATAGCATTCTTGACTTAAAAAACAAAATTGTCATTAAAAAAATAATCTCAAATCTTGGTGGTCCTGGTTATAAGGAGATTTTTTGTTCTCCATCCAATGATTATTGGATATTTTCGAATTTCCCAGTATCAGATGATACTTACATCATAGAGTTCCTTGCGGGACCGGATACTCTTGGAGAAAGAATTTTGTTCAAGAAAGACTACAATGGTTCAAATATTGATCCAACACTTACCAAATTTGTATCCGATACTAAAATTTACGCAAGATGTGATGAAATATTCGGAGTTGTAGTTTATGAATTTCCTTCCGGAGAGCCTAAGAATATTATTCCCCTTGAAATTAAACCTGTTGACATTTTAGCTCTTCCTAATGGCAGAGTATATGTTGCGCAATATGATTATTATGGACTCGAAACCACTGACAATTACATCACTGTAATTGATGCGGAGAGTGATGCAGTAATAAAGAGAATTAATGTGTGTCCCGGACCTGATTATTTAGCGTATTCGGAAGCGATGAATAAATTGTATATGGGTTCTCTGTATGAAAACAGCATTGCTGTTGTTGATCCAAATACAGATTCTTTGATAAAATTGATAAAGGGTGATTCGTTAGGTTCCGACCTGAATCAATATTTTCGATTAATACCAAACAAATAAGAGAATTTGATGGCATTATTACAATGAAAATACTAATGGAGGCATGAATTAAGCATAAAACATTTATTTTACAGGTTCTTGCAATTTTATTACTTACAAATTGTGCAACATATTACTTTTCTTCGAAAAATCTTGAATCAGAGAAATACGAGGCTGGATTGGGAGTGAATAAGAGTTTTCAAAGAGAATATTCAATTAATGACGGTATTCATTTTATAAATGACGGAGTATGGTCGGCTCCTCCGATTTATATTTACTTAAAGGCGGGACTTCCACAAAGGTATAATCTCTCCTTTGGCTTAACCTCTAATTTCGTTTCAACAGGTTTGACTGCCGGCTTATCAAAGAGAGTAAAACAATTTTCAGATAATAAATCAGAAATAAGCATTGGAGCAGGAGGAACGGCAGTTATAGTTCCTAAACAATTCTGGCAGATTCCGGAACCTGTAGGCATTGACAGGATAATTCCGGATTTTGTAAATTGGGGGGTATATTTTTCAGTTGATTATTTCAAATCAATGAAAGATGATGGGTTCTCCTTGAAGTACATTATTGAGTACCAGCACGCTGACAGTTCAATGTTTGATTTCACTAATGTGTTTGATAATGTTAATAATATATTTTTCTTTGCGTATGAAAAAAAAATGGGAAAATCATTTCACATTATGCCTTATCTATCCATGTCAATCGGATTTGATATATTTACAAAAGGAAATGTTTACTGTGGAGGAGCCGCCGGTATAACACTTTTCTTTAGATAACTCGATAATAAATCTGACTTGCAGACAGAAATCTTAAATATAATATTCCAAAATTCTAAAAACCGGTGAATAGCTCCTGATTATCTTCTGTTCTTTTTCAAAGAGAGAGTGGCGCCTGTGATGAAGACTAATGAAAATACAGGCATCATAATTATAGTGGGATATATCATTTCAAAGCCCCAGACTCTTATGAATATCGAACGGAGCGCGTCAACAGAGTAATATGCAGGCATAAGGTAAGAGAGAGGCCGTATCCACTGCGGAATAGCTTCTACAGGCCAGAAGATTCCTGCGAGAAGCACAATAAGCGGGAGCATCTGAACTGCCTGTATTTCACTGTCACAATAGAGGATATTAAAATACCGAAATTCAAGCTCAATACAGCAAGAAGAAAGATTACAAAGAATGCGAGGAATATGTTTCCCATAAATGTTGTTTTAAAGACGAATAATGCACTGATTATGAGTATCCCAGTCTGAATATTTCATACACAAAAGCATATCCCGAGACAATCTCTATCTCCTTTAAGGGGGTTGAGAGGAGACGCTCAAGGACTCCTGATTTTCTTTCAGTGACAAAGGCGAGTATTGTGAGAAGAGTTGTCAGGAAAGATACTGCAGAACTCATTATACCGGGGCTAAAAAATCCATAAATTTTGAGTTTTTCCCGCTCCATTCGGGCTCAATAAACCGAAGATATCTCCTTCATTGAATGAGAGTCTCTGCAAAAAAAATGAATCATATTTCTTCTGCAGATCTTGTATGTCGATTGTTTTACTTTTTTCCATCAGGAAATTGTTCCCCGCTATGCTGTTTTATCGAAAGGACACAGAGAATCAGCATTGACGCTGAAATGTTTATTATGGATTCTGTGATTAATAATAAATCCTTGTCCGTGTCTGCAAATAACTTATTGACTAATATTTGTTTTGAAATATAATAATCGGTAATACAAATTAGGAGGTGGAAAATGAAAAAGTTCAAAGAAGATTTCAAAACAGGTGTAATAATTATAATATTCTCAATTTTGCTTCTCATGTGCGGTTGCTCTCTTCTTCCGTCATATATTGATAAGAACAATATCATGGATTATTTCCCTGATATGCGGGAGGGTGTCATAAGAAATTACAGAATCACCCATTTGTGGATTGAAGAAGTATATGATACAATTTTGAATGAAAGTACAGTGGACACTTCAATTAGTGAATCGAGCATGGTAGATGAAATATTAAGAGTTTTTAAGTCGGACAGTATTTCATTTTTCACTTGCAAGGTAATAGAATTCCCGGATAGTTTCGCAGTGACATATATTTATAATAAAGATGCGGGTGTTATGGTGATTTCAGGCGATACCATTTACGATTCAACTGATCGAATTCTGTTGAAGACTCCTATTGAAAAAGGAAATACATGGGGTGATGATTCGTGCGAATCAGAGATTTTAAAGACTGATAGCACATATGCAGAGGACAATGTTGAAGCCACAAATGTCATTGTTGTTAAAAGAGAATTTATGTCAGATTCACATGAAGTTTATCAGGAAGGGTGCTACTCCGGAGGATTAGGCGAAGTAAAATTTTTTCAAAGAATCATATACGAAGATGGAATTCAAGAAATTACTGGGGAGCTGATTGACTTTTTGTATCCATAACTGTTAATTTAAAAGGCAGGAGATTTCATCCTATTGACAATCGGAAATCCCTGATATAAGATTATAAAAATAGGAGGAGTTATTGAAAATATTTAAAATTCTGCAAAAAACATTCTTCATTTTTATAATTTTAAGTCTTTTAATGCCAGCAGGTTTTATATCTGCAGAAAATGACCTGCAAATTCTATTTCATGACTTTTTTCAGGACTTCATCAATTTATATCCTGAGTGGGGAGTTGAGACAGGCATTACTGAAGACATGGGATATTCTCTGCGCAGAGACACTCTCAATGATATCTCCTACGATACTGCGCTCAGAGAGATAAATATGTATGAGGATTATCTTAAAAAACTGAATGCGATAGAGAGTAAAAATCTTTCAGAGCCGGAAAAATGCGACTATGATGTTTTGAAATGGTATCTTGAAATAATGATTGAGAAGAAGGATTTTCTCAACCATGATTACCTTGTGACGCACATGTTCGACATACCTCTTTGGACAATTACGAATTTAGTCGAATACCAGAATGTGAATACAAAAGGCGATACCGAAGCATACATTAAGAAACTCTCCCTCTTTGATTACAAAATGAATCAGCTTGTTGAGAGAGTCAAAGAGCAGGAGGAGGCGAATATCATACCTCCGAAGAAAATATTTGAAAGAGTCGATAAGACAATATTAAATCAGATTCCCGATACTCTGAAAAACTGCGAACTTTACAAATCATTTGAAAGAAAGATAAAGGGGGCGAAATTAAGCGACAAAGAGAAGAGAGATTATCTGGCGGGGCTGGAAGAAGAATTTAGCGCGGCAAGCTTAAAAGACAAAACAGTCTCCGGCATTTCGAATATGAAACAGGTCTTTCTGAGCGCAGATGAACTTAATACTGTAGTAATGCAGGGCGGCTACAATTTATACAATATTAACGGAGGAAGAATCAGTGTAGCAGAGGCAAAGGGAGTCTATTACATTACAGAAAAAACATCGGGCAGAAGAATTGCAAAGAAAATTATTCTGCTTTATTAAACAGGAGTGATTATGAAATACTTTAAAAAAGTAATCGGAGAAAGATGTTACTTAAGCCCAATAAATCTGAGCGATGCGGCGCAGTATTGCGAATGGCTTAATGATTTTGAAATCTCAAAGAATCTTATGGTCAATACACAGATGCTTCAGGAGGATAATGAGAGAAATATTTTAAGCGGAATAATAGACAGAAAGGATTATGTCTTTGCAATAGTGCTGAAAGGTGAGGATAAACTAATCGGCAATACGGGCATCCATAAAATCAATCATATTGACAGAAAATGCGATGTGGGAATATTCATCGGAGACAAAGACCACCTAAGCAAAGGATACGGCACAGAGGCGATGAATCTCACTCTTGATTTTGCATTCAATATACTGAATATGCATAATGTAATGCTTGAGGTCTTTGCATACAACAAGAGGGCGATACATTCCTATGAAAAATGCGGATTCAAAGTCATAGGGAGCAGGAGAGAATCAAAGGAGATATGCGGCAAAAGGCATGACATAGTCTTCATGGATATACTTCGAGAAGAATTCAAATCACCTTATTTTGAGAAGGAGTTTAATAAATAGCTATGCGGATTATTGAATCAATAGGCAGAAAGAATTCAAATATTGCACGGAAGAATCTGAAAGAGGAAGACTGATGAAATATTTTAAAAAAGTAATCGGAGAAAGATGTTACTTAAGTCCGATAAATACAAATGATGCTTTGAAATTTTGTGAATGGTTTAATGATTTTGATATCACAAAAACAGTATCAATGAATACCATGATGCTTCAGGAGGAGAGTGAGAAGAGACTTTTACAATGGATTGTTGGAAGAAACAGCTTTTTATTTGCCATAGTACTTAAAGAGACTGATGAAATAATAGGAAATTCGGAGATAAGCGTGTCAAAGAATACCGACTCATTAGGTGAAGTGGGAATAACAATAGGAGACAAAAACTATCTAAGCAAAGGATACGGCACAGAGGCGATGAATCTCACTCTTGATTTTGCATTCAATATACTGAATATGCATAATGTGATGCTTGAGGTCTTTGCATACAACAAGAGGGCTATACATTCCTATGAAAAATGCGGATTCAAAGTCATAGGGAGCAGGAGAGAATCAAAGGAGATATGCGGCAAAAGGCATGACATAGTCTTCATGGATATACTTCGAGAAGAATTCAAATCACCTTATTTTGAGAAGGAGTTTAATAAATAGCTATGAAAAATGCATGTTTTATCAATCACATTTCCTAAGGAGCAAATATGAAGATTGAAGAGTTTAAGAAAGAACGGGAGAGACTGAACAAAATAATAATGAAACATTCGGACACTGTGACAAAAAGGTTCTTTGCGCTTGACACTCAGACATATCAAGCCGGAGCTTTGAGCGCCAAACAGAAAGAGCTTATGGGCCTTGTATCTTCAATAGTTCTAAGATGCGATGACTGCATTCTGTACCACCTTATAAGGTCAAAGGAAGAAGGAGTCACTGATTCTGAATTGATTGAGACTGCAGATATTGCCCTTATTGTGGGAGGTTCGATAACGATTCCGCATCTTCGGAGAATGTTTGATAAATGGACTGAATTAAAAAACATGGAGGAAAAATGAACGAAGAAAATTCAAAAAAACTCTACAGGTCAGCTTCAAAGAGAATGATAGGCGGAGTCTGCGCAGGTCTTGCCGAGTATATGAATACTGATGCGAATATTGTCAGGATAATCGCCGCACTCGTAACTCTTTCTACCGGCGCATTTCCGGGGATAATTACATATTTAATCGCTTGGATGATTATACCTGAAAAGGACTAAAGAGAGGAGAGTGTCTCCTCTCTTTATATTTGTATTCTATTTTTTTGGTTCTTCGTTTTTGGGAACAAGCTTCAGATTCAATCTTTTTAGTATCTCTTCAACATCCATTTTCACAACATTTCCATTAGTTGTCTTATGAGCAATGTCGATTTTCAATCCTCTCTCAATATTTTTGAAGAAGTCTTCTTTTGACAATTTGGCTTCAACCACGCCGGAGACCTCCACCTTATCAAGCTGTTCGTGGTGCTTGCTTATAAAGAGTTCTATTGGTAAATCTCCAATATTGAAGACTCTTCTGAAATTGGATTTAACCTCTTTTTCACTTCCCGCTCTTGTAGTGGTTTCCATATCGGAGCCATTGTTGAAAACAGAGTAAACAGATACAAAAGGAATATCAGTGAGTCCCATGAATTTCTGCAATTTATTGGGAATGTATTGACTGATTACTATATAAACATTCTTCTCCGCGTCAAAAAACGCCTGATGGTAATTCGGAAAAGCAAATCCTTCAAGAGTGTACTCTCCGATTTTTTCGTATTTTCTTTCAGTATATTCCTTGTTCTTCTTCATAAAAAATGATGTTGTCATGCCTGCAGGCATAATAGGCTTAGTATTGATTTTAAATAATTCGGGAACAGAGAAAGTTTCATTCAATTTATTCATATAGAAAGCCCATCCCGCGAATCCGAGTCCCCCCAGAATGATTACGGCAAATAAAACTCCCATATGCACCTCACAAAAAGGGGGCTTAAAAAAGCCCCCTTTCATTTAAACTATTTTTTGTCTTCTTCTTTCTTTTCTTCAGTCGTCTCGTTTGTTTCCTCTATTTCGTCAAACTCCTCTTCTTTTTCTTCAAGAAGATTGACATCATCCTTCATCTTCACAAGATTGATGTAGAGGATTGTCAGACCTGCTGTCCATGATGTGACGAAATATGATACAACTGTGAATCCGATTACATAGAATAAGAGGCCGAGTATGACCGATGTAAATGCTACTGCCCAGTTTCCCCCCGAGTAATTATGCATTGTGAGCATGAAGGGAAAGACATAGCCTGCTATTTTTTCGCTTAATGTATATGCAGGAACAGGTGGCAGGAAGTAAAATCCGTTTGACCATATCTTCAACCATGTTCCATTGTTCCACACTGACAAAGCCCATCTTGTTATTTCAAGAGTATATTTTACTATAATGCTGAAAACGAAGAATCCCAATGAGCTCAAAGCACCTATGAGACCGCTCCATACGACAAGGCGCCACGGATGGTCCCACACGAGAGAGAATATCTCAAACAATGTGTCGAATGTATCAGATTTTGATGTTCCCGTAACCACAGGGGAGACGAACATTGATACGAAGAGCACTATCATAAGGTAAACAGTGAATAATGCTCCGAAGATTATAGGAACTATCAGAAGTATTATAAATAAAGGACCAAAGTACGGGATGCGGCCTATAAGGCCGAAGATGAAAGCGCCTAAAAACATGAGTGCAATAAGTATCACCAATGTTACAGGGGCGAGAAATGCGGATTTCCAATATTTAAATGAATATTTTACGGATTCCTTCATCTCATAAAATTCATTTCCCTTAAGCTGTTCAAATGTTATCTTAGCAACTGCCGTCTGTCCGAAAATGAAAGCGATGAAGAACAGAACTGCTCCGATTCCCCATATAAGCCATGCATACCATGTCAAAGCAGTGTATCCGAAGACAGGCACCGGAATGAATTTGTATGTTGACCATATCAGAGAAAAGGATGATCCGTTTACCATGTAGGCGATGTAAGTGAAAATACCGTAAGCAAGCACACCCGCAAGGATTGAGCAGAGCATCACAAACATCTTCTTGATCGACAGACCAAGTCGTGTGCTTCTGAACAGGTCCTTGTAGTTATAATGTAGTTTTATCATAGAACCTCCTGTTTATTTTTTAAATTCATACACTTATTTACATCATCAAGAGTGGCATCTGCGACTCTTTTAGCCGATACCGCACCCTCATTGAGTATTTCACGGATATAGCCCGGATTCTTTAAGAGCTCATTTCTCTTCTCTCTGATAGGGGAGATATGCTCATCAATTTTTTTTGCGGCATTCTTTTTGCAGTCAACGCATCCGAGCGTTCCCGCCTCGCAGTCCCTTTTTGTCTCCTCTGTCATTCCTTCATTGAATATTTTGTGGTATTGAAAAACATTGCATATTTCAGGATGTCCCGGATCGTTTTTATGCACTTTTGAAGTGTCTGTTATGCATGTCTTGACTTTCTTTAAAATATCCTCTTCGCTGTCTGCTATGTATATTGCATTATTCAATGATTTTGACATTTTCTTTCCGTCTATTCCCGGCACTCTCGGAAATCTTGTTATAAGCGATTTCGGCTCTGGGAAAATCGGCTTATACAGATAATTGAATCTGCGGGCTATTTCACGCGACATTTCAAGATGAGGAAGCTGATCCTCTCCCACAGGAACTGCAGTAGCTTTATAGCAGAGAATATCAGCAGTCTGCAGAATCGGATAACCGAGAAGCCCGTAATTCATATTCTCATTTATCTTCAGGTCGCGCGCCTGCTCTTTAAGCGTGGGGTTTCTTTCAAGCCATGAAAGAGGAGTGATCATTGAAAATAAAAGGTGGAGCTCCGCATGAGCTTTTACCTGAGACTGTATGAATATCACAGATTTTTTAGGATCAAGACCTGCGGCCAGCCAGTCTGCCGCCATTTCAATTATGTTTGACTGGATTTCCGAAGTAGCTTCATATCCTGTTGTAAGCAGGTGCCAGTCGGCAATTTCAAAGTAACAGGAATATTCATCCTGCAACTTCACCCAGTTTTCCAAAGCGCCTATGAGATTGCCAATGTGCGCTCTGCCGGTAGGCCTGAAGCCTGATAAAATTGTCCCCTTCATATTTTCACCATTAACTGACTATTCTATATATAAAAGTCAATTATGTCAAGATTTATCATTTATCAACAAAAAAGATTTTCGGGTCATAAAAAAATTTGTTTAATTCGTTTTTTCTTAAGATGTCAATTGAATAGGAGGCGTAAATCTCCCTTCCGTTTACTCTTCCGGCTGATTTCGGGCGCACTTTCAGCATTTCAAAGTGAATGTGATTCAGATATTCGCCCCATTTGTCAAGCTTGGGGCGGTCAATGAAAGACCCTATTACAGTGTATTGGTCAACAGTGTCTCCAGCTGACACGACAATATCCGATATGTGAGTGTAAGCGGAATAGACCATTCCTCCGGCTCTGAGATTATGTGTAATAATAACACACGAAGATGACCTGTTTGACCAGACTGAAAGCACTACCCCACTGGCGCAGGCATATATAGGTTCTATTGCGCCTGATTTGCTTCCCGGATTTTTCAGGTCGATTCCCGCATGATAATGTCCGCGTATCTTATTATAAGGCTTTCTCCAGATGCCGAATTCCCCCGCAGGGGAGATATAACTCTGTTTCAATATTCTTCTGTTTTCCACTGAAATCGGCAGGTAAAACGCATCAGCGAAAAAATCGCTTAAAAGCGGAATAAAAAAGAAAACGGATAATATTAAAATAAATCCTTTATTTTTTTTCATTTTACAATATAATTATACAATTATAAAAAAATAAAACAAGAAGGTGTATGTATAAAAAATTAGAAGTAAATCCAAGCGCAAGAAATGCGATACAGTCCGGACATCCGTGGATATTCTCAGGCAAGATAATGTCAGCCTTGAGTGATTATGAAAACGGAGAGTGCGTATATGTGTACTGCGAAGGAAAATTTTTAGGCACAGGATTCATCTCTCCTGAAAATTCAATATGCGTAAGAATGATATCCCGCTCCCGCCTTGAGATAAACAGGGAATTTTTCATTCAAAAATTTATTCAGATGCAGAGAATGAAAAAAATGTTTTTAAGCGATAAAACAAATATGTACAGATTATGCTTCTCAGAGGCGGATTTCATACCCGGTCTTATTGTCGATTATTACAACAATAATCTCGTAATACAGACAAATTCTGCGGGAGTGATAAAGAGGAGAGACATTATAGTAGAAGCTCTTAAAGATGTTTTAATGCCCGTATCAATAATTGACCGCACTGACATTGACACATACAAGCTGGAGCACTGCGAAAATCCCTCCTTGGAAAGCATTCTGCTTTATGGAAGCCTGCCTGATGAGATTCCAGTAATGAAGGAGAATGACATTCTTTTTTATGTTGATCTGAAAAACGGACATAAGACGGGGTTCTATCTTGACCAGAGGGAGAACAGGGAGCTGATAGGCGGAATCTCTCGGGATAAATCAGTTCTCAACCTGTGTTCTTATACAGGAGGATTCACTCTCTACGCTCTTTTAAACGGAGCAGGCAGAACAGTTTCAGTAGATGTATCAGGAAAGGCTTTGGACCTGCTTGAAAGAAATATTAAATTGAATAAAATATCTCCTGAAAAAAATGAAAATGTAAAAGAGGATTTATTTGAGTATGTCACCAATTATGACCTTGAACAATTCGGAATTATCATCATAGATCCTCCCGCTTTTGCCAAACATGTCTCAGATTCAAGGCAGGCGGAGAAGGCATACAAATACATAAATGCAGGTGTTTTGAAGAAGGTGAAGCCGGAGACATTCATCCTCACTTCTTCATGTACATCAGTAGTCAATCAGGACATGTTCGCAGAGATAATAGAAAAATCAATAAGGGATTCAAGGCGGGATGTGAAGATAATAAAAAAGACATTTCTGCCTGCAGACCATCCTGCGCTTTTCCACTTCAAAGAGACTGAGTATTTGAAATCATACCTTCTCTATGTGCTATGAAGACCAATATTTTAATTCTCTCGACAAACAGGGCTGATTACTCGCACCTTTATCTGACAATAAAGGCTTTGAAAAAATCAGATGCCATAAATGCGATTTTTGTGGCGACCGGAGGGCATTTCGACAAAGCGCGCGGTTCGTCTCTGGACGAACTCTATGACACGGGAGTCAAGCCGGACTATAAGATACGCACTGTAATAGACTGGAGTAGCGAAGCAAAACTCTTTGCTTCAATAATGTCGTTTGAGAAGAGGCTACGCACGGTTGCAAAGATGGTGAAGGCGGATTATATAATGGTTCTCGGAGACAGAATTGAACTTCTCGCAGTTATAAATCTTTCTCTCATAATGGGGAAGAAGATAATCCACATATCGGGAGGAGAGACAACTCTGGGCGCAGTTGACGACTATGTGCGAAAAATGCTCTCTCTGATATCCTACATACATTTTGTGTCAGGAGAATATTTTAAAGAGAATCTCTCTGATTTTCTTAAGACTGAAAAAAACATTATAAATGCAGGCGACCCGATACTGGAGTATATTGACAAGACCGACTTTCTGTCTTTGGAAGAGGCAAACAGGGAGCTTAATCTTGATTTGAAGGAGAAGGAGTATATACTCTTTACATATCATCCTGAGACGAATTCCCCTGTTGATATAAAATCACAGTTTCACGGCATGGAAAGATTTCTCTTTGATACAAAGATGCCTGTTGTGTGCACTGCTCCCAATGCGGATTTAGGAGGGGACTATATTTTGAAGCAATTGAAGCATATTTCAAATTCAAACAGAAATGTCATTATAGTTGAGCATCTGGGATTCAGAAAATACAATACACTGATGAAGAATTCTTTCTGCGCTATGGGCAACTCTTCTTCTCTTGTCATTGAATGCCCGTATTTGAAAGTTCCGTCAATAATCATCGGTTCCAGACAAAGAGGAAGGCCTTTGAGCGAATCAGTAATAAATACAACACATGATTATAATGAGATAACAAACGCTTTCAGAAACATAAAGGATAATCCGGATTTTTCAACCGACCGTTTGAATCAGATTCACTATGAAAGAGCAGAAACATCGGAAATAATCAAAGAGAGTCTTGAGAGGCTTCTTTGTTAGGATATTGACATGCAGAGAGTATTTTGGTATAAATTTAATCTATTTTTAGTGCGGAGGTTTCTTGTACTTAAATGAAATAAGAATCTACGGATTCAAATCATTCCCTGAGCCATTGAACCTGAAACTCAACAGAGGTATAACAGGTTTTGTAGGACCCAACGGAAGCGGAAAATCAAATGTGGTGGATGCGATAAGATGGGTTCTCGGAGAACAATCCGCCAAAGAATTGAGGGCGACTCTGATGGAGGACCTGATTTTCAACGGCACTCACAAGAGGGCTCAGTCGAATCTTGCCTCATCCGCACTCAAATTCAGCAATGATGGAGAGCTTCCTCTTGATTTTTCCGAATTGGAGATAGAGAGAAAAGTTTACCGCTCAGGAGAATCCCAATACCTTATAAATAAAGAGACAGTGAGACTGAAGGACATTCAGAATCTTTTGGCGGACACAGGGCTTGGAACGCGCACTTACTCATTATTCAAAAGGTCTCTGATAGAAGACATTGTCCAGAACAAACCTGATGCTTTAAGAAATCTTTTTGAAGAATCCGCTGGGATATCTTTGTACAGGCAGTCAAAGAGAGAGACATTGAGAAAGCTTATAGCGGCTCAGGAAAATCTTTACAGAATCAATGATCTGATACAGGAGATTGAAAAGCAGGAAAAGGAATTGAAAAAGCAGACAGGAAGGGCAAAGAGATACAATGAAATGACTGAAATAGTCAAACACCTTTCTCAGCATGTTTACAGAAAGAAGGATGCCGACATAACCGCTTTGATAGAAAATCTTGATGAATCAATAAAGGCAAAAAAAGAAAAAATAACGGAATTGTTCAGTGAAATTGAGGACATAAAAGAGAGCATTACAAATGCAAAAGCCGACAGGAAAGCTGTTGAAGAAGAATTGTCTGAAATGATATTGAAAAAAGAGAAGGGCTCGGAGGAATTGTATAAAATCAATTCCGACATACTTGTTTTAAATGAGAGGGTGAAATCCCTTGAGGAGCAGATAAAGAGCAAGAGAGAATTCAAAGATAAGCAGATACTCGAGCATCCTGCCAAAAAAGAGAGAATGAAGAATAATGAATCCAGATTTGAAGTTATTTTAAGAAGACTTCAGGATGTGGAGCATGAAAGGGATGAAGAGCTGAATAAGGATATTGAAACTCAATACAGAAATGCGCAGGCCCTGTTTGATGAATTGAGCGCTGAAAAGAGAAAGAAGGAAAATGAGGTTCTTCTACTCCGTTCAAAGATAAATTCAATTCTCTTTAAAAAGGAGAATCAGAGCAAGAGAATGGATGAAAAGAAATCGGAGATAGATAATGAAAGCGAAAATTTGGAAAAACTGAAGCAGGATCTCTCTGAAAAAGGAAAGAGCATAGAAGAACTTGTAAAGACAATTGATTCCGTCAAAAAGGATATCAATGAGACAGAGTCTCTGATAAATGAAAAAAGAAACAGACAGAGGGAATTATTCGCCGAGAAGGAGAATATAGGAAAAGAAATATCAGGCGAAGAGAGCAGGAGAGAACAGATAGTAAACAGAATAAATGAGAGCAAAGGAACAATTGAAGAGATAGAGAAGGCGCTTGAGAAGAGCGGAATAGAGCAGGTGAGAAATCTTGTCACAGCAAAAGAAGGGTATGAAGATTATCTGAAGACAGCCTTGTCCCATATTCTCAATGCAATTGTTCTGTGCAGAGACGATATAAGAAAAATAGAAAATTTGGAGATGCCTCTTCTCACAATAATACTCTCCGACTATGCTGGCGGAGAGCACGGAAGAAAGGATACGTTGAATAATTTTGTCTACGGACCGGAGTATATAAAGAGATTCCTGTCGAAATTCATTATAAGCGAAAGTGAAGACGAACCGTTTGAAAAGGAAGACGGATTTTATTATGTGAGAAAAAACGGAATCCTTGTCACTCCTGAGAGATTCGTAATAAAATCAGGCGAAATAAAGATAGTCAATTTCAAAGATGCAATTGAAAAGACTCATAATCGTTTATCGGAATTATCGGAATTGTCTGCAAAGAATCAGGAGGAGCTTGAATTATCTAAGAGCTCTCTCAATTCACTCAATATCGAATTGAACAGACGCAGACAGTCATTCACAGATACTGACAATAAGAGGATATTTCTTCTTGAAACAGAAAAAGCGATTAAAAAGAATATTGAAGCAAAGACATCTTTCATAATGCGCCTTAAAGAAAATTTCTCATTGCTACAGAATGAATTTGCAGGCATGAACAGCGAGGAGAATGAAATCAATGAAAAGATTGCGGTATTGGAAAAAGAGATTGCCGGGCTTTCCGAGAATGTCACTAACAGAGAATCCGAACTGAACGGCTTAAAGGAAAAATACATAATTTATTCAAACAGAAAGGGTGAAATAGAGAACATATACGAAACACTTTCAAATGAAAAGAGAATACTTGAGAAAGAGATAGCGGATTTGAGAAATGTAATTGACTCATTCGAGACTGATGTGCAGACTCTTGACAGGTTTGTAGATGACTCATCATCCCAGATAACATCCATGATTAAAACAACGGATGCAAAGGAAGGGGTGAAGGAAAGGCATCAGTCGGAGCTTCTTAAATTGGATGAAGAGATGAAGGTTCTTTCAGATAAAATTGAAGAGACTGACAATGCAATCAAACAGTTTGAAGAAAAGGAGGAAGAGAAGAGGTCTCTGATGGAATCCTTCAAAACCGAAAGGGAAGAGCTTCTCCTTCACAGGGAAAAACATACAACTGAGAGGGATTTCAACAGAAAGAATATAGACGAGACTGTGGATGTTGACAATGAAGTGATTTCAAAGTATTTGGAAAATTCTGAAGAGGAATTGAAATATCTAACTGAAAAGCTCGCCAACATGGGTCCGATAAATCAGCTGGCATTTCAGGAATACTCTGAGGTTGCAGAGAGGCTTGAACAGATGATTAAGCAGAAAGATGACATAGTGCAGTCAAAGGAGAATCTGGAGAAGACAATAAAGACGATCGATGCCAAAGCAAAGACGATTTTCGTGCAGTATTTTGACACTATCAGAAGCACATTCAAAGAGCTTTTCTATGAAATATTCAAAAACGGAAACGCAGATATTAATCTGACGGATGAAACAGACCCGCTTGACAGCGACATACAGATTACATTTGAGCCGGGAGAGAAGAAGATAGGCAAGCTTGTGCAATTGTCAGAGGGAGAGAGAGCCATGATGATAATTCTTCTTCTGTTCTCCATGTATATGATAAAGCCGACTCCTGTGTGCATAATGGATGAAATTGATGCGCCTCTTGATGATGCCAATGTTGAGAATTTCATAAATCTGCTGAAAAAATTCAGAGACAAGACGCAGTTTATTCTGATAACCCACAATAAACGCACAATGGAATTCTGCGACTATCTCTTCGGAGTGACAATGGAGGAGAGCGGTGTCACAAGCATATTCTCATTGAATCTTCAGACAATTTCGCAGAAGTTTATAGAGAATGCTACTCAATCAAATTAAGAATATATTCAAGAAAGCAAAACTTCCTTTAAATCAGCTTCTTGAGAGCGCTTTCAAGGGCGGAAAATTAGAGGATTATGACTTTATTGAGGAGCAGTTGATTATTGCAGACATTGGAATGGAGACTGCAGACAAGATTATAAAAGAATTAAAGAGACAGGCGCGCGAGGGAATTGTTATAGGAAGAGAGAATCTCCTCGAAATTTTAAAAAAAATAATCAGCGGAATTCTTCTTGACCCTATTTATCCCAATGAGGCGGAACTTCCGTTGATTTTGCTGGTAAGCGGCATAAACGGAGCGGGAAAGACCACGACAATAGGCAAACTTGCAAACATGTATGAGAAGAAGGGAAAGAAAGTACTTCTCGGTGCATGCGATACATTCCGAGCCGCAGCTGATGAACAGCTTAAAATATGGTCGGAGCGCGCCAAATCGCAGATTTATATTTCCAAAGAGAGCAAAGACCCTGCCGCTGTCGCGTATGAGACTGTCTCCAAGGGAATAGCTGAGGGTTTTGACATAATAATAATTGATACTGCAGGCAGGATGCACACGAATGACAATCTAATGAAGGAAATTAAAAAAATCGGGACAGTTCTGAGAAGCAAATTTGATAAGCCGAACATATTTTCAATTCTCGTCATTGACAGCACAACGGGGAAGAATGCATTGAATCAGGCGAAAGAGTTTAAGAATGTAGCCGATGTTGACGCAATATTCCTTTCAAAGATGGACGGAACTGCAAAAGGCGGGAACATTATTACAATAGCGGACGAGCTGAAACTGCCAATATCATACATAGGAATAGGAGAGGGAATTGATGATATAACAGGATTTGAAAAAGAGAGTTTTATAGAAGAGATAATATAAAAGGATATATTGAAATAAAAAAAAAGGACTCCCTCTGCGGGAGTCCTTTTTTTATGCTTATCTTAGTGAAATTACTTTATGACATTCAGTCTCAATATGTCTTTGAATGTCCCTGTAGATTCTTTCACAATATATATTCCTGAAGCAAGCTCTCCTGTATTCACATAGATATTAGTCTTGCCGTATGAAACAACTCCTTTATAAAGAGTCTTCATCACTCGTCCTTCAAGATTGTAAAGATTCAGTTCTATCTGCTTGCTTAAAGGAGATGAAAGAGTTATCCAGCCACCATTCTTCAATGTATTTTTGTCTGAGACGATTGAAAATTCCTTGATGAACATTGCTCCAGTTACTTTCACTGAATTGAATTCAATGCTTCTTCCGTTTGAAGTGATGCATACGACCTTATACTGAGCGCTTCTCTTTGCATCGTATGTCTTATCATTATATGAAAAAGTATTTGCATTGAGATTTGCAATGATTGAGTAATAATCTTCATTTTCGTATTTTCTTTCAATTCTGAAGCTTGAAGCATTCTCTACTCCGTCAATATTCCATTTCAAAGAGACAAAACCGTTTAAAACACTTGCAGAGAGATAGAAATCCTGAATAGCAAGATTGGATGAAAGGTCGATTATTCCCCTCGGATAAATTTCATAGACAGACCAGTATGGAGCAGAGATGTCATATTGAGTCAAGACGCCTACAATCTTTTTTGGCCATATTGGTTCGGAGCTTCCGTCAATATCAGTGTCATTATCTATCCAAAGGAGGAATGTATCTACTTTTGATCCCTTTGTGGGAAGAACAGTATCATACATAACAAGAAGCTTGCTCTCATCTGCCAAAGGCCATGTGCCTGTTTTTACGCCCTTTGAGTTTATCTGAACGAGAAGCCCTTCATAAGTATCTCCCACAGTGTCCATAAGATGGTCAGCATTAAGAAGTATCGTATCTATTGCATGTCCTGATGTGTATTTTGTGAGAGCCGAGTATGGATTCCCAATTCTTGTCTGACCATTGGAGAATATTATTGTTCCCTCAACTACTATTGAATCTCCCTCTATTGTTGTCTCGCTTCCGTCAGCTTTTATGGAGTCATTCTTCCAGACAGCTCCGAGAATATAATTCTGCTGGAAATTGATAATATTCAGCGAGTCATTGAATGCTCCTGTTGCAACAGTCACGATTCCGGCCGCTCTCACATTGTATCCTATCCATTTTGCATATCCGTCTGATGTGTTCTCTTTATAGCGCGGAATTGATGTGAATCCCCAAAAGAACTTGCCTGCTGAAGATTTTGTTATATTATTATTGTTGTCAGTAACTTCGATGTAGTATTCAAATCTGCAGTCATTGCCTCTTCCCGGCAAAATGTATTGGTAGAGTGAATCTCCCAAATAAGCAGTCATATTGTATGTGTCAATATCAGTGCTGTCATAAGCGCTTGTGATGAGTTCTATGGACTTTAGTCCGTTGATATCCGATATTTTCGCTCTTATTGTGTCAGGCTGATCCTCATAAGGAAGGAAAGGCGAACGAGTGATATTCGTTATTGAAGTTCCGTCGCTTCCCCACCCGGGTGTCGGCATTATTGTTGCTCCCACAACGAAATCAACGGAGCATACATCAGTGTCTTTGCCGTCAGGTGAACGCACTGCGGATAGGGATTCCGCTGGAGCCGTGATTGGATTAGTTCCGGTTGAACCGTAATAAACTATGTCAATCACCTGTGAATCAGCGTTGAACAGGTATATGTCGTCTCCAGTGTTTGAAAGCAAAAGACCTGCATCAATCGTTCCGTATTCTATATCAGGAGTTGAAGGGTAGAGAGTTGAGAAAGCAGTTGTATTATTGACACACAGGTAAAAAGATTTTGCTCCCAACACTGTGCTTGGAGGAATTATGAACGAACCCTCAGCGCCACCATTCGCCGCAGGATTGTCCGAAACTACAAATTCCGATATGTCAACAGAAGAAGTTCCATAATTATAAAGTTCAATCCACTCTCCATCATCGTCTGTCACGGAATTGTCACCGTTTGCACAAAATTCGTTTATGACTACAGTTACAGGAGTTATCACATTGAATGTATTTGCATCTGATATTGTAACTGCAGTTGAATCATCAATTGCTTTTACATAATAATTGACTATGTTTCCTGCAGAGAAAAGTCCCATAGAATAAGAGTAATCGCTTCCAGAAAGGGATGAGTGAGTCATCTTTGTCCAAGCGCCTCCGTCTACTTGATAGAATAATGTATCAGCGGCTACAGCAGACTCGTCAGTTATGTTTGCAGTTGCAGTGACTGAAGTTGAAGGAGAAACTGTTATGGGTAAATGGTTTAATGAGTTTATTGAAGGAGGGATGTTCGTGGGAGCTCCTCCGGTTCCAGTGTCATTATATATTTCTACAAACTCATAGAGATAATTGCCTGTACCTAAAGTATCAGTATATTCGGTAATTACAAGGCCTGCTCCGTTACCGTAATTGCTGCATGATCCCGGAGTTGCCTGTGAAGAGGCATAAAGAGTAAAAGTACTTCCGCTTGTGGAATCTCTTTGAACGCTTTTGGCTGCAATCAGTTGAGCAACACTGGAAGAATCAACAAGCAAGTCTGAAGCGTCATGAATTGAGTATATCTCTGCTCCATTCATCTGTGGAATGACAGGAATTACAGAATCCAAAAATATTACATTTGGACCCATGGTTACTCCCCAAAAAGATTCAAATTCTGCTTGAGTCTTATTCCCTCTGCAAATAATCAGAAACCATCCTCCCGGAAGAGTAGTGTCAGTTACAGTATAAGTAAAAGGGTTATTATACTGCCTTATTTTGAAGCCAGTTATATCAATATCGGCAGAAAATATTGCAATAGAAAAAGCAACCATAAGCACAAAGAGCAAAAACCTTTTCATTTGTCCTCCTATTTATTTTTATAATAACAATATTCAAGGATTGTTAATAAACAGATAAGAAAGAACAAAAAATCAATGAATTATATTGTATTCTTCTGCATCGAACATTTTGTTCATATATACTGAAAACTGAAAATTGTCAGACCTGTAAGTGAGGCCGACTCCCCCCATAATATAATTCTGCATGAGATTGGTATTCAGATATGAAAAATCATAATTGAGAAAAAGATTTTTGCTTATTTGATTTGTGTAATCCGCACTGAGAAGGGAATAGGACATATTGTACTTTCCGGATGACAAAAAACCTGTTGAAAATGAGTATGCCTGCGAATCAGGCTTAAAGGCGCTTGCTGAATTTAAAATGTTTTTATTTATACCTGACAAAGCGGGAGAATCTGCATAAATATAAACAACACACAGCAAAAATACTGAAACATACAATGCGATTTTTTTCATACTACTCCTTTTTTACCACCTTATATTTTATATCTTAATTATAATAAAGTCAAGAGTTCATAAAGCGTCTTGAGAAAGGGGGCAAAATGATGTAAAATACATGAATGAACGGATATATTCATGTTGAAGATGCGGCAGTCCTTTTGGATAATATTCTTACAAGAGAATATCTTATTCATAGGATTGAGGGGGGAGAATTCATCGGAAAGAGGGTTAAGGAGCGGTATTACATTTCAAAAGAGACATTTGAATGGCTGAAAAGGATTCTTTTAAAAAAAGATTATTCTGATGTCAGAGAGATTGAAAAGAATATTGATGAAGTAGATTTCAATAAAATCAAGATAAAGGGTTCAATAATCGACATAGGCGGAGGAGGAGAGGGAATATCGGGAAGAAGATACGGAAAGATGGTCGTTTCCATTGACAAATCCCTGAGGGAATTGCTTGAGACGAAGAATGATTCAATTAAAATTGTATCTGACGGAATGAGACTGCCCTTTAAGGAAAAGACATTTGATAATTCGACAGCATTCTTTGCTTTTATGTATATGCCTGTAAAGACAAGAAAGATTGTCATGGCGGAGATTCACAGGGTATTAAGAGAGAGAGGAATGTTATATGTTTTTGAACCTAAAATCAGCTCTGCGCATTACAGACCGATGACTCTCTTGTCTGTTTATTTAACTGTGAAGGCCGGTAAAGAGAAGATTCATACAGGATACGGAGCGGTTCTCGCAAAATCCGCCCAGAGCAGAACCCATTTCACTGCAATCGCCAAAGAGAATGGATTTGTTTTAGAAGAACATTTTGATTTCAAAGACCATTTCATTCTTGTATTTGTAAAGGCTTAGATTGAATCTCGTCAATTATAACAGGTTTCTTTAAGAATCTGTCAGTATTTTTTCCCTGGTTCTGATTTGAAGAAAATATATGCTATTACAATTGTAAAAATATTGCTTATGAATATTCCCCAGAAAATTCCATGATAACCCATAAACTTTGACACGAAAATTACTGTTGGAATTCGCAGAACCGAGAGGCGCAGTAATCTCCATTATCAGAATATTCATTGAGTTTCCCGAACCTTGAAAAGGAGAGAGAAATATTTCATCATTGTCACCAACAGCATTGAGTAAGAGATGATTTTAAAGAATGATTCTCCGATTTTTATGACTTTGGCATCATTAATAAAGAATTTTGTGACAAGGTTCCCGTAGAAAAATGTCAGAGTGAAAATAACGAAGAATTTAATGAAACTATCCGTAATTGTATAGAGATTCTGCAATACATTTGATAGAAGTATGGGCATAGCGAAGAGAGTGACGGAGTGACGGATTTGTAAATATAATAATTGCAAATAATATCATTAATAATAATCAGTTTACAGAATTTTCTCTTTTGGTCAACTTTTGTCGCTGGGGAGATTATTCTCCGCATTTTTAAATTCAACAGAATATTTTATCTCTTTCTATTGACTGACTCAATATTATATTGTAGATTTTATTGAGTTTGGTAATATTCAAAGAGAAGGAGGCGCAATGGATAATGTAAAATTCATTGTTCACTATAGGAAAAAATACTTTTTCAAAATCTCATAGACTCAAGGGATGCAGAAAAGCCGCCAGTATTAAAGATCATTCTCCATAGAAGTGACTCCTCATGTCAAGACAGCTCTCCTTTGGGAGTTGCTGGAATAAAAAGGGTTTTGCTTCAAACACTTCTTGAGATAACGGGAAGGCATATACAAATGTGTTCTGATATTGATGAATCTATGGAGTCTCCGGTAAATCACAAATAGACAATTATTTTCTTTTGAATACGGATACAAGAAACAGTGTTAGAATGGATATCATCACTATTGAAGGACCTGTGGGAAGGTCAAAATAGAAAGAGAGAATCATTCCTGAGAAAGAAAACACCAGATTTAAGGCAAAAGATAAAAATATCATTTTGAGAATACTTTTGACAAATCTTCTTGCTATAATCGGGGGGATTGTCAGAAATGCAATTATAACAAGCACTCCAGCCACTTTAATAAGTATTACAACAGTCAGAGCGGTGAGCATATAAAATATCAGATCAAAAAGTTTTGTGTTTATTCCGCAGAGTATTGCAAATTCCTCGTCAAATGAGGATAGGACAATCTCTCTCGAAAAAATACCGAAGGCCAGAAGGGTCAAGAGTATAGATGCAAGCATGAGTCCTATGTCTGACATAGAGACAGCCAAAATTGACCCGAACAGATAACCGAGAACCTCCCCTGAAAATCCGGCTTTGAAATTCATTAAAAGTATTCCGAGAGACATTCCGAATGACCAGATAATTGTCAGAGCTGATTCTTCGCTTATCCTCATTGCTTTTTTGAATAATGAAAAGAATCCTGCGACTGCCATAGTGAAAGGAATTGCAATATAAACAGGATTCAAATTTAAAAGAAGTCCCAGCCCCAACCCGCCGAATGCAGAATGCGCTATTGAACCTGCGATTGAAGTCATTTTCCTCATCACCACAAATGTTCCGATAACCGCGCTCAATATGCTTATCAAAAGAGAGGCGATAAATGCTATTTGAATGAATCTGTATTCAAACACTTTTATTTATCTCCATGGTGGGAATGATTTATGATATTGATGCTTCCTTTGTATGTTTCATCCAACTTTGTCAGACCCTCGGCCGTAGGCCCGTCATAATTGATTTTATGGTTCAAACATATGATTCTCTCAATATATGTTGAAACGGCTCCAAGGTCATGTGTGACGAGAATTATCGCCATTCTCTCTCTCAGTCTGCTTAAAAGCATGAAGAATTCATCCTGAGATTTTTTATCGACAGACGAAGTCGGTTCGTCCATAAGCAGAATCTTCGGATTTCTCACAAGAGCTCGTGCAATAAGAACTCTCTGCATCTCTCCGCCTGAAAGTTCGTGTATCCTCTTGTTCTTTAATCTCGATAGGGAAAACTCTTCTATGTATTTATCTGCCGAATGTATGTCTTCCTTTGAATATTTTCTGAAATATCCCGAATATTTTCCGGAAAGCATTATATCCCTTACAGTGAGCGGGAAATCGGAATCTCTTTTTATGAATTGGGGAATGTAGCCCACATGAAGGCGTCCTTTAATATTCTGTTCTCCGAGTATTTCAATGCTTCCCGAGTCAATTTTGATAAACCCGAGTATTGCCCTTAAAAGAGTAGTCTTTCCGCTTCCATTGGGTCCTATTACGGATATGAGTTCATTGCTTTTAACATTAAGATTGATATTTTCGAGTATTGACTGGCCGTTTATAGACAAACAGAGATTTTTTACTGAAATTGCAGTGCTATTCATTGTTTATAGAAACCGCTAAATTTAAAAATTCTCCGACAATGTCCAAACTCAAGGGATTGAACATAATTACCTTTGCTCCGGCTTCTCTTTGAAAAATATCTGTAAACCTTTTGGAAGACGGATTTGTAAGAATAAGTATTTTGTCAGGGTCATTCTTCATTAAATCCGCTGTGGCGGAAATATCTCTTAAAGATGGTTCTTTTGATTCTTCAAAAATTGCAGTCTGCTCTACGGAATAGTCAATTGCAAGGTATGAGAATGCCGTGTGGTCTGTGAATATTCTCTTTATACCTCTTTTTAGAAGAGTCTCAGAGAGAATTTTATCTGCAGAATCGATTTTTGCCGAATAGACTGCAAGATTGTTTTCATAATAATCTCTGTTCTCTTCATCATAATGAGAAATGCACTCGCAGATTCTTCCTGCAAGAATTTTCAGATTCTTCAATGAAACCCATATATGCGGGTCAAAGACCGAGTCTATTCCGTCAGAGAGAAAAAGAACCACAGTATTTCTCGCATTCTCAATCAAAGCCTCCATGTTCTTCTCCTCAAATTCAAGATTGGAGCCGAGGAATATTATTATATCTGCATTTGCGACATTCTTCATGCTTAAAGGCTTTAGCTCAAACGAATGAACATCCTGATTTTGTGAAAGCAGTGAAGATGCGCCGCCCTTATCCTTCAATATCTGCTCTGCAATATATTTCACAGGCTCAATTGTCGCAATGACTCTTATTTCATTGGTTTCAGGCGCTTTTACGCATCCGCTACAAACAATTATCAATGCTACTGCAATCAGAAACAGAACTTTTTTCATTTTTTTCTTATCTCCTCTTTGAGTTTTTTATAGTAGATTATTCTTTTCACCATCTCTCTTTCAAATCCTCTTTCAACCGGCTTATAGTAAACTCTCTCGCTCATATTGTCGGGGAAATATTTTTCATCAATAAAGCTTTCCTTTGTCTGAGGGGGATAGATGTATTCTTCTCCGTATCCTCTCTCTTTGTCAAAATCAGTTACAGGATTGCGGAATTTCAAAGGCACGGAAAGATTTGCAGTATTCTTCGCATCCTGAAGAGCGCTGTTATAAGCATTATAAACAGCTGTAGATTTAGGGGCGAGCGAAAGGTATATTGCGCACTGCAATAAGGACAATTCTCCCTCAGGAGAGCCGAGTCTTTCAAAGGCATTATAGGCGGATATTGCAATTACCATTGCCTGCGGGTCTGCATTACCTATATCCTCCGAAGCTATTCTTATCATTCTTCTCGCCACATAAAGAGGATCCTCTCCTCCGGCAATCATACGCGCGAAATAGTAAATTGAAGCATCAACATCGCTTCCCCTTACTGATTTATGAAATGCTGAAATAAGGTTGTAATGCTCCTCACCGTTCTTATCGTGCGGAACAAATTTTTTATTTATTATTTTTTTAAATTCCTCAAATGTCTCTATTTTTTCTATCTCTCCTCCCAAAGCGCTGATAATGTTAATTGCCTGTCTGGCATCGCAGTTTGAAAAATCAATTATAAAATCTATAATTCCCGTATTATTGAGTTTGAAATTCAATTTATTTACAGCTCTCTGTATAATCTCCTTCAGATCATCTTTTGAAAGCCTCTCAAATTCAGCTGATGTAAGGCGCGACAGTAATGCCTTATTCACCTCGTATGAGGGATTTTCCGTGGTGGTGCCTATTATAAAAACATTCCCGTTCTCAATATACGGAAGAAGAGCGTCCTGCTGAGCTTTGTTCATTCTGTGTATTTCGTCAATGATTATAAGAATGGGCTCTTTATTTGCCTCTTCAATGATTTTCTTAAACTGCGTTGTGGAGAATGAGACTCCGTTTATATTCATTGAAGGCATTCGGTATTTTTTTGAAATGATATTTGCAAGAGTGGTCTTCCCGCATCCGGGGGGTCCGAAAAAGAGAAGAGAGACAGGTTCGCCTCTTTTTAATATTAAATTCAGAATATTGCCGTCTCCTATCAGATGCTTCTGTCCGATGAATTCATCTATATTCTGCGGACGAAGCTGTTCCGCAAGGGGAGTCTTCTTAGAATCCGTAGTCATTGTCGATGATAAAGACGGAAATTCTTTTATAAGGAAATGATCTTTTTATTATTGCAGTCGTATAGCATATATTCCGCTCATGTTCGCATTCAGCGCATTTTTGAAGTTTCACGCATGGAGTGTCTAGATTGAATCTCATGCAGTTTCTTACCGCGGCAATGTTCTTTGCCCTTTCAATCGCTTCCGTGACATTTGCGGTTATTTTATTTCTGCCCGCAATAACAACAACCTTCCTCGGTCCGAATATCATTGCACCGATCCTGTTTCCTCTCTTGTCTATATTGACAAGAGACCCGTCTTCGGAGATTGCATTCGCAGAGCAGAAGTAAATATCAGATAAAAGAGCTTTTCTCTCAGATTCGATTTTTTCCTCTTCTGTTCCTGATGTCATTCTTTCAATGTGGATTTTTCCGTTTTCAATTATGAAATCGCGCAGTTTTGTCTCCAAAAGAGTCGTCGAACCGCCGAAAGCAAAGGAATGGTATTCTTCAAGAAGAGTCTTAATCTCCTTCTTCATGGATTCGGCGCTGTCAAATGCTTTTGCGTCAAAATGATGCTTCTCAAGATTTTTTAATGTCTTTTCAATCATTCTATCCAAAAAAGTATCCTTCCGCAATTGGGGCATGTGATGATTTTGTTATTTCTGTCCGACTCGGACACATAACTTGTAGGAAGAGCCATAAAGCATCCGTAGCACACTCCGTCATTTACCTGAGCCACCACGCGCATTTTGTATCTTTTGAGTATTCTGTCATACTGGCTGAGCATGTCAGGAGCAATCTTCTTTCTGAGTGAATCGCGGAATTTCTTAATTTCCGCCTCTTTTGCCTGAACCTTGAATCCCAAAGATTCTTCCTTATCCTTTATTCTCACATTTTTTAATTCTTCAAGCTGAGTGTCAAGGTCTGATAATTGTATGACTATCTGGAGCTGACTGTTCATAGTTCATCCTCCATATCGGATTCATATTTTTTTATCAGGTTTATCAAATCTTCTTCACCTGCAACTTTGAGATAGTCTTTCTTCTTCACGAGTTTTTTTGAGAGTGATGCAATTTTTCCGAGAAGAATAAGATACTGATTGGATGTGTCAAGCGGTGGAGCGATTATGAGGAAAAGAATATGCACAGGCTTTCCGTCCATTGAATCATACTCTATTCCGGATGTTGAAAGACCGACATAGAGGCAGAGTTTGTTCAATACTACCGAACGTGCATGGGGAATCGCTATTCCGTTTCCTATTCCTGTTGTGCCCAGCACTTCTCTCTGCTTCAGAGAGAGCAGAACAAGCTCCTTTTTCTCTTTTGAAAGGTCTATCTTGTTGACCACCTCTTCCAAAGCCTTGTCCTTTGTCTTGCTCTTTATATTGAGTATGACATTCTCATTCTTCAAAAAACTTGATATATTCATTTAGACCTCCTAAATCTTAAATGGCAATGTTAATTCCAATTGATATGTGAATCCTCCGTAAAGGTAATTCTCAAATTGTCCCTCCATTCCAAGATCAACTCTGAAAATATTTGTTGTGTAGCCCACTCCAAGAGCTATGTCCATGAATCCAAGCGCCTGAAGCTCTTTGAATGATGTTCCGGCTCTGAAAGAAGGGGAGCCGTTTATGACTGTCGCAAGGAAGGATGAATCTTCAGTTGAACGGGTGTATGTATATTCTGCGCCTACTCTGTAAAAATACGGCAGATCCGATTTGAATATTCTGTTTACATCTCCGCATATTATGAGAGTGGAAAAGGGATTTACCGAGACTCCCAATGATGTATAGATCGGAATAATCTGCTTGTCGTATCCTGTCCAATATATATGCGTGATTATATCTCTCGCCATAAGTCCGGCAGTGAAACGCGATGTTTTGTATACTATTCCCGCATCAAGCCCGTATCCGTTTCCGTAAGAAATGTCAGCATCCGCGTCAGTGACATTCTCCGAGGAATCCTTATATAATCGGGTTTCAACAAATTTTCCGTTTAGATATTTTAAGTTGAAGCCGATGAGAATGGGTGTGTCATAGTGAGAATCAGACCCGGCAAATGTAGTTACAGTAATAATATATTCATCAAGCTTCACCTCAAAGTCCCTCTCAAATCCGAGAGACTCATTGAATGAATCTCTGTAGGAAATCATATAAAGAGGATGGTATGAGAATCCGCCCTGATATGTTACCAATGAAAAGAATGAAATATGCTTTCCGAGTACAGACGGCTCCCTCTCTATTATCTGCGCAAAAGTCGAGCTGTCCTCTTCCGCGAAGACCGCAGTGAGAGCGGCGGCTTCAAGTCCTCCCAAAAGAGCGGGATTCCAGTATGGAGCTGTCGCATCAGGATAGAGAGCTGTTCCTGCGCCTCCTATTGCCTTGATCCTCGCCGAAGGCATTGATGTTGGATAAGTCAAAGGTATAGGCACCTGTTCGGCGCATAGGATAATTGAAAAAATCAAAAAAACAGAGAATAATTTTATTTTCATCAATACTCCAGAGGTTCTTCAACATTGTTTATAACCCTCAGCACTCCTCTCACAAGAGCAAGTATTTCATCCTCTCCGGGATAAATCACAATGGGAGCTATAAATCCTGTTCTCTTCTCTATAATGTCAGTAAGGCATTTATTGTATGCAATTCCGCCTGTGATTATTATTGCATGCACCTGTCCGAAAAGAACTGTTGACATTGCGCCCACCCCTTTTGAAACCTGATACATCATTGCGTCGAGAATCAGTTTTGCCTTTGAATCTCCCTGCTCCATCAGATTTATAACTTCAGGGACATTGTCCGTATCCATATATGAATATAATCCGCCCTGCACTGTAAGCATCTTTTTCAAGTCATCATAACTGAATTTTCCGCTCGAAGCGAGTTTTGCAAGCTGAGTCGCCGGAAGATCGCCGCATCTCTGCGGAGAGAACGGACCTTCGTCGTTTGCATTGGTGACATCAATCATTCTGCCGTCTTTGTGGGCTGAAACTGAAATTCCTGTCCCCAAATGGACTACTATCAGAGATGATTTGAAATAATCTGTATTGTTCTCCTTTGCCCATTTTTTTGCGACCATTTTCATATTCAAAGCGTGGGAGAGAGATTTTCTCTCTATCTGCTTTAATCCGGAGATTCTTGCCACATCGTCAAATTCATCAACAGAGACAGGGTCAACAATGAATTTTCTTTGATTGTTCTTGGCGAGTTTGTCTGCAATGAGGCATGCAAGATTCGAAACATGGTCTGCCAAGACTCTTTCATTTAAAACATCATCAATCATTTTTTTGCTTATCGGATATGTTCCTGATTTCATTGATTTGAATGTTCCGCCTCTTGCGACAAAAATGTCTATTGAATCAAGGGAAATGTTTTTTTCTGAGAGGAATTTTTCTATGAGAGAGACTCTCATTTCAAGCTGGTCAATTGTCTTTTTGAATTTTTGTATGTCATCTTTGTAATGTCTTACAGTCTCACTGAATATCTCTATATCATTTTCATAGAGGCCGACCTTTGTGGATGTTGCTCCCGGATTTATCGCCAGAATCTTTGTCATAAGGCAACCTCTCTCACAACATCAATTATTGTTCCGTCTCTGTATTCAATAAGAGCCACGATTCTGTCTTTCTTTTCAGGCTTCTCCATTTTTCCTGTTATCTTCTCTATTTTATTCTTCATCTCATGAATAGGCATTATCGGTATTGATTTAATATTCTTTGCTTTTTCGATTAAGTCTGTGCGGAGAGGATTTATTGCAATTCCCATCTCCGTGACTATCACATCAACTGTCTCTCCCGGAGTTGTTACTGTCGTTACGGAATCCATTATGATGGGAAGGCGGTTTCTGTAAGCGGGTATTGTAATCATCGTAATATCGCATCCTGCCGCCACATCCTGATGTCCGCCTATTCCATGCAGAAGAAGCCCGTCCGAATGGGTGTTCACATTAACATTAAAATTCACATCGACTTCAGTCGCTCCTAAAAATCCGACATCGAGCTTATCAACGAGACATCCCTTTGAGAAATAATTTGCGTATTCATCCACTGTGCATTCAAAATGGTTTTTGTCTGAGCGCATGGACTCTATAGCTTCCAGATCAAAAGACTGGACATCAATCAGCGAATCAGTGAGACCCTCTTTCAGCATTTCAACAGCGTATTTGGTAATACCTCCGTTTATGAATTTTGCCTTCACATTCTTTTCGCGCATCTTGTCAGCCATAAATTTTGTGACTGCGAGAGAGATTCCCCCAGCTCCTGTCTGGAAATTCATTTCATTCTTTATATATCCGATTTTATCAAGAAAATCTACGGAATATTTTGCGATCAGAAGACGGGTGGGGGATTTAGTTATTCTCATGGTGCCTGTAACAATAAGCGCCGGGTCTCCTATTGAATCCACTTTTACTACCGTATCGACTCTTGTAGATGGGATTGAATGGGGAACAAGAGGATATTTTACGAGATTATCGGTAATCACTATGACATGCTCCGCATATCTTGAATCAATATCCGCGTATGCGAGAGGCCCGCAGGCTGACTTGCCGTATAATCCCGAGCAGTTTCCGAATTCATCCGCAGTCGGAGAAGCGATGAATGCAATGTCAATCTTCATATCTCCGGATTCAATCGCTCTCACCCTGCCTCCGTGGCTTCTTAGCACGCATGTATTCTTCATATTCCCGTATGATACGAATTTTCCTATTGGGCCGTTCAAACTTCCCTCAATTTTTGAAATAACTCCTGATTTGACAAATTCAATAAGCTTGTCATGAACAGCAAAGAGAGCTGTGGGGAAAATAGTTATATTTTTAATGCCCATTTTTGCAATCTCTTCAATAACCATATTCACGACTGCATCTCCCTCTCTTAGATGATGGTGGAATGAAATAGTCATTCCGTCTCTGACCTGAGCTTTCTCCAAAGCATCTCTCACAGTTTTGCAGAGTTTGTCGTTGTTGGGCTTTGAGATTGAAAGCTTAGGCGCAAATTTTCTTTTTCCAATGGGATTTGTGTTGAATGCACCTGCAAACGGATGTAGCTCCCTGTTGTCTATGCTGTCAGGTATATCTCTGTTAACCGCATTTTTACGAAGCATCTCTACTCCTGATTTATGGTTTTATAAATTGACATTACACGCATGGCTCTCAAAACTATAGGCATGTCTATCATTTTGCCTTTATGCTTGACAACTCCGGAGCCGTCTTCTTTTGCTTTATTGAATACTTCAATTATCTCCTTTGCCTCTTCAATCTCTTTTTCAGACGGCTGGAAGACAGAGTGGACTATATCTATTTGAGAAGGATGTATGACTCCTCTTCCGTCGAAACCGAGGATTTTTGATTTTTCTGTGCTTCTCTTTAGACCCGCTGTATCTTCAATATTTGAATATACCGTGTCTGACGCCTGAATCCCCGCGGCCTTTGCCGCATTGACAATCGACTGCTTCGCAAATAAGAGCTCATCTTCTCCTTCAGTCTTTCTCACTCCGAGCGATACTGTGTAATCTTCCGCGCCGAAGGCGAGAGCTGTTGTTCTGTCGGATATTCCTGCTATTTCATAAGCATTTTCGACTCCCTTTGCAGATTCGATTATAGGCATTATTTTTGCCTGATATCCGTAAAGGTTGAATCTCTTTTCCGTTTTTTCAAGAATCTCCGAGACTTTTTTGACATCGTATTCACTCTCGCATTTGGGAATGAGAATCACATCCGGTTTGTGCGGAAGAATCGCTTCAATGTCCTCTGCTCCGCATACATCAAGAGAATTTATTCGCACCATTTTTTCGGCTTTTCCAAAATCTATATTGCGCAAAGCGTATGAAACAAGCATTCTGGCGCTGTCTTTGTCTTCAAGCGACACAGCGTCTTCAAGGTCAAGTATAATCCCGTCCGCATTATAATATGTGATTCCTTGCATGAGATACGGATTGCTTCCGGGGAGATAAAGCCTTGTCCTTCTGAGCTTGTACACAGCTTCGCGTTTTTCCGAATAAAACTTTTTTTCAATCTCCTGAGATGCTCTCAGTATTGCAGATTCCATGCGCGCTCTAATCACATAATCTAAAGCGCCGCTGTCTATTACCGTGATAATAGCATTTGCGATTCCGTATTTATTTGCGATTTCATCGACAGACGATGCTATCTGGGTATAATAGAGTCTGCCGAGAGAAGATGTAATTCTGACCTCAAGTCCGGACTGTCCGGGCTCGACTTTCACCAATACATCCTGTTTTGATTCGCTTCCTGCAACTCCGGTTTTCTTTATATCCATATTAATCCTCCTTCACTTTTCATTGACAGCGTATTCATATAACTTCTGCAGAAGCATCAGCCCTGCGGTTTTTGAATAATTTCTGCTTGCAAACTGATGACAAAAAAATGCAACTTTGCTCTTTAGGTCATTTTTTAAAACATCTTCAATTGCATTTGAAATATTAATTTCATTTATTTCTTCAACCACTCTGCCGTTTTCATTATTTACAAAAAACGGAAGTTCTCCCACATTGGATGAAATTACGGGAGTCCCCATTGACAATGACTGCAGAGCATTTGTTCCGAACTGCTCGAAGCGCGACGGAATCACAGTCACATCGGAAATATGCATCAGAGAGGGCTTCTCTTCATCTGCAAGTGACTGCAGATAGACATAATTCTGCCTGTTTGATTCGCACAATGCCTCTATCTCTTTTGCAAAATCACCCTTGCCCACAATCACAAAGCAGATATCATCGCGCTTTTCAAGTATATTTTTCGCCGATTTCAGAAAGACATCAATTCCTTTCATATAATTCACCTGATCGGCAAAAAGAACTATATGTCTGCATTTTTCGTTTATGTCGAAATATTCTCTGTAAACATCATAGTTTTCATCAATGAATTTATACACATCGTCATCATATCCTCTGTAAATAAGCTTCAGCTTAATTGCATCAAGATGAAAGGCGCTTCTAAGCTGCATTTCAATCTGTTTTGAAGGAGCTATTATGAATCTTGCCTTGTCAACCGCATATTTCACATAGTCCGCATAACGGGGGTCTTCCGAAGATGCGGCAGGCTCATTCCCGAAGCTTGTGCATATAAGAGGAATTTTTTGTGATACTTCTCCTGCAAGCTCCGTAGATATCCATAAATACTGTGAGTGGATTATATCCGGTCCGAATTCCTTTATTATTTCTCTTATTTTTTCTCTTGCAAATATTATATAATTGTTCAATTGAGTGTTTGTGACAGTTGAAAATGTAAGGTCAGTATGCGGATGAGTGGTGAAGCATGGGAACATCACATTGCTCTCTTCATTACCGAAGATTACAGTCTTTATTCTGAAAGATTCATTGTAATTTGTATTTTTATTGTCAAAATTCACTACGAGAACTTCATTGCCTGCTGATGAAAAGAAGCGGGCTATATCTCTTGTGTAAATGCCGCTCTGAGACGCCACTAAAGGAAAAGGAGTTATGAGAAGTATCCGCATCAATCCCCCATTTCTATCTGCAGTCTTCTTGCAGTCTCTACAAGCTGTCCGTAAGGGTCAACCAATTTTTGATTGTTTATCACCTTTTCTATTGGAACCGAAGTGATGTCTTTTCCGTTTAAGCTCACCATGAATCCGAATTTCATCTGCGCGATAAGGTCGCATGCTTCAACTCCGAAACGCGATGCAAGAATTCTGTCGAACGGGGTTGGAGAACCGCCTCTCTGAACATGGCCCAATACTGTTGTCCTCACATCCATGTCGGTCATTTCAGTCAATTTTGATGCTATGTAGTTTCCTATGCCGCCGTATCTCGGCAGAGTTCCTTCATTCTTTGCTTTCTCTATATACTGCTTGTCCCTGTCTTTTTCAAATGCTCCCTCTGCAACCACTATTATCGAAAAATGGGATTGCCTTTCTCTTCTTAAATTTATTTTTTCAACAATCTTTTCAAGATCAAAAGGAATTTCAGGAATAAGAATTATATCAGCTCCCCCTGCAATTCCCGAGTTTAGAGCTATCCATCCCGCATCTCTTCCCATAACTTCTATTATCATAATTCTATGATGCGATTCCGCTGTTGTGTGGAGTTTGTCTATTGCTTCGGACGCAGTGTTGACAGCAGTGAAGAATCCGAATGTATAGTCTGTCATCGATAAATCATTGTCTATTGTTTTAGGCACACCCACGATATTTGCGCCTCTCTTATAGAGCTGATTGGCAATATTGAGAGTGCCGTCTCCTCCGATGACTATGAGGCCGTCAATTTGATTTTCAAGAAGATTTTTCAGAATCTCTCCCGAAAGATCTTTGGTCACTATTTCATCTCCTTCTTTTACAGGGAACTTAAATGGATTGCCCCTGTTGGAAGTGCCTAAAATCGTACCACCGCGCGGAAGGATTCCTTTTACAGAGGACATATCCATGTGAAACATTTTTTCCGTATTTATAAGTCCGTCAAAACCGTCAATAATTCCGTAGACTTCCCAGCCATAATGCATAATGGCTGATTTAACCGCCGCTCGGATGACTGCATTAAGACCGGGGCAATCACCGCCTCCTGTCAAAATCCCGATGCGTTTAATCATAAGTCTCCTTATAAAATGGACCAGAGCGGAATCGAACCGCCGACCTCATCCTTGCGAAGGATGCGCTCTCCCAACTGAGCCACTGGCCCTTTTCTCTGCAATAAACAGAATCTTATTATATTTATTATACCAATTTCCAATAATAATATCAATAAAATTAATTAAATCAATAGGCAATTTCCTGAATATAGAGAAAAAATGCATAGAAAATAGAATTTTGTTTTCAAATTTTATAATTCTTTTTATTTCAAAATCCCCGGCTGAAAGCATATCAGTCATGTTCTTCTCGTTAAAAGAGTGCAGATGGGCATTCTCGGGAGTAAGCTTATTGCAGTGTACGCATAAATGTTTTTTAATTATCTCATTGTAGGGGACAGTGATATAAAGCGTTCCTCCGTCCATAAGAATTCTGTTCATCTCCCTAATTGCTGATTCAGGGTTTACAATATGCTCCAATACTTGAGAAATCACAATTGATGTGAAGCTCCTCTCTTTATAGGGGAGTCTGTTTATATCGCCCTCTGCCTTTATGGAAGAGGACTCATTGTTGGTCTGTGAAATATCCAAAGAAAATAGGGATGACGAATCGGAAAGATTCATTTTTCCGCTTCCGCTTCCTATGTCGAGAATTCTTTTCTCTGTCCTTGAGTGCAGAAGTTTTTTTAAAATACGGAATCTGTAATCGTCAATATCTCTGAAAAAAGCGGATTGGCTTGAGTAATCCATACATTCATTGTCAGTTATGTAATGCTCTATGTAATCTTTCAAAGATAATCCCCTTTAATTTTCGTTTGCTCTTTTAATTGATTTCTTAATTTTCTTTATCAGGTTCACCGCATTTTGTATTGTCTTTTCTTTCTTTATCTCCTTTGCAATTGACATCGATTCTTCAGCAAGCTTTAAGGCGAGAGAAAAGTTTTTCATATCAGACTGGAGTTGCGCCCTCTGAAGAAGAAAATGGGCGAGCGGATATCTGGCATTCATATCTTTTATAATTCCAATGCACATTTTAAAGTGTTTGTCGCTCATTGAATAATTTTTCTGAAGCTTAAACATCTGTCCGATATTTCCGAGGTCAATTGCTTCAGACCACCTGCTACCTATCTGTCTGTCAACTTCAAGAGCCTCCATATAATATTTCAGAGACATCTTATAATCGCCTTTGACAGCATATATATTTGCAATGTTTCCGAGTACAATTGATTCATTGTCCAGATTGTTTATCTCTCTGTCTATTTTAAGAGCCTTCAAAAGGTATTCAAGTGCTTTTTTGGTCTCTCCCATATCATTATAGACCGTTCCTATGTTTCCGAGAGTGACTCCTTCGTTTCTCCTGTTTCCTATCTTGCTGTTCATTTCAAGAGAATTAAAATAGCATTCCAATGCTTTTTTATAATCCTGCTTTTCAAAGTGAATCAGTCCTATTCTGAGAAGAAACAATGCCTGATCATTCAAATTTCCGTTTGATTGGGCGTTTTTCAGTGAGCGCGAGTAAAAGTTCATTGCCTTGTCATATTCTCCCTGCCTGTATAGAACCAATCCAAGATTGGAGAGAATGGAAGTTGTCTTGATTAAATCCTTTTTTGAATATCTGAGAGCATTTTCAAATTCTTCCGTCGCTTTGGCATATTCGCCCTTATTGTAGAATACAATTCCTTTCTTTTCATGTATATCGGAGACTCCGAAGGGATCTTCCGCTTTTTTGTAATACTTTTCTGCTATGTCATACTCTTTGAGCGAATCCTCATACTTTCCCATTGCCCACAGCGCTTCTCCGATGCCTTTGTGCACTGTGCCGCTGTGCATTATTGATAATTTAAAGTCTTTTGTCAGTCTTCCGTAGAGCTCCATTGCGCTCTCATATTTGCTTATATGGCTGAGAATCTCTCCTTTCTTAATGGAATATTCTATTCTTGTTTCATTAGGTATTTTCATTTTGAGAAGCTCATCAATGAGAATCAAAGCATTTTCATTTGAATATGCCTTTATATCCTTTTCTATTGTCTTTTTAAGGTAGAAGAGGGATTTTTTTATATTTCGGCTCTTCTTGTAATGGTGATAGAGGGTCTCATAATACGGAAGAAGATTCTCAGAGAATATCTGTTCATAAAGAAGCGCTATCTTCCTATGAAGCCGTATGAGTGTGTTTTCAAACTGCATTTTATATGCGATTTCATGAAGGAGAATATGCCTGAAAAAAGCAGTTTGATTTGAGAGAAGGGAGATTATCTTATTATTTTCTCCTTCAAGAAGTACAGTGTTCAAATTTTTGTCTTTCAGAAGATGCTTTAAAAGTATTACTTCAAATTCCTTTCCTATTACAGATGCTTTCTGTATTCCGTCTCTGGTAACTGCAGAGAGTGCGTCAAGGCGGGAAACAATCAGCCTGTCTATATTTGAAGGTATTTCATAATCAGCATTTTTCAAGACAAGAACATCTCCGCTTGAGACTACCATATTATTGTCGACAAGATGCAGAGACAGTTGCTCAAGAAAGAGCGGATTGCCTTCGCTCTTTTGCCAGAGCACAGAGACAAGTTCGTCAGAGACAGATTTTTTAAAAAAATGCTCTACAAATTTCTTTGCGTTTGTTTCCTGAAAGTTATTCAGCTTGACTGTGATTTTATCTATTTCAATAGAATCAATCTTCTTTGTGGTTTTGCTCTCCTCTCTGAAGAGGAACATGAATATGGAGGGGGATATGTCACTCTCTCGTAAAATATATTTTATGAATTCAGCGCTGTCATCGTCCATCCACATGGCATCATCGAAAATATAAGCATGAATTCCTGCAGAAGAGTGTTTCATCAGGATTTCCTTTATTACAAAGAATGTTCCCTCCATCTTCTCTTTTCCGGAGAGATTTTTTATTGAAAAGCCCTCTTCCTGAATGAAAAAATATTTGAGAAATGCAGTGAATCTTTCGCAGTTCTCATGAAAATATTTGATACAGTATTTATCAATCATCTCAATCTTCGTCTGGTCGGAATCAAAGAGATTGAATGACAATATTGATGAGAGGAATACTTTGAATGGGAACATGGATTCTTTTATTATCGGGTCCGAATTTGAATAAAAATATTTCATTTTATGCGCGTTGACTGACTCGAATGCAAGTCTTGTCTTTCCTGTTCCGCTCTCTCCTATGAGATTTACAAAACCGGGGCTGTTTGCCTTACTGCACTTAAATATAAATTTTGAAATCTCCTCTGTTTCATTTTCTCTTCCGACAAACGGGGAGATGAAATCTCCCTTGAATCTCTCCTTTGTCTGAGAGACGGAGAATACATCGACAGGCTGATTCTTTCCTTTAAGTTTTATTGAATCAAGTTTTTTAAATGAAAAATCTTTGCTTTCTTCTTTTATATTTGATGTAACAATAAGCTGATTCTCCGCAAATGTTGCAAGACGGGCGGAAGTATTGACAATATCCCCTATCACTGTGTATTCCTGCCAGAATTGGCTACCTATGAATCCTGCATAAGAGACGCCATAGTCAATGCCGATTGAAATGGAAAAATCCTTAAGCTCGTCCTTTACTGACATTGAAAACTGCACTGCTCTGTCAATCATATCTTCATGCGCATAAGGAGCTCCGAATATAACAAGAGCTATTCCGCCCTTATCTCCGAAATCGATTTTATTGAGATAGCCGTTGAATTTAACCGTCTCTGCTATGAGTCTTTCGGAGATTAAATCCAAATTCTCTATTGAAGTGTCAAATGGGAATCTTATGAATATCGGTATTACCTGCCTGAATTCTCCTCCAGTGGAGAGTTCTGACAGGATTTTAGGAAAGAATCTGTTATTCTCATTTTTAAGTCTTTTGATTTTTGCGCAGGAAAAATTCGGACTCTTCATATCTGATGTATAGAATATTGAATTATTTTCAAATATTTTTATTTTCTTTGAAAGAAGAAGCATGAATCTCTTGTCAAATTGGATTTTATCGCATTCCCCCTTCTGCTGTATTCTGACTGCGGAGTTTATTCCCTCGCCCTTGAAAAAATAATTAAGGTTCTCTTTGCCTACTATTCCCCAGTCAATCACTCCGCTCGAAATACCGAGACGGATATGAAGCTTAGTCTTTTTTTTATCTTTATACTCTGTGAATACATTGATGATTGATTGAGCTATCAGAAGAACATCATCCGCTGAATTCTCATCAAAAAAAATAGCGGTAAATGCGTCTCCCGCAAAATTGGTGATAAATCCCTTATTGGAATAGACAATGTCAGTCACTCTTCCGAATGTCGAATTGAGCATCCTGCCCATATATTCGGCTCCGCCCTTTCCCTCTTTCATAAGATTTTCGACTGCAGGGGTGAAATTGACAATGTCTCCGCTTATAACATAACCGAAAAAACTGCCGTTTTTGCAGTTGTTTTTCAGATTCTCTAAAATAAATGTCGGTACAAGGTTTCTGTTCATAAAAAAAAGGGGGAGATAAACTCCCCCCCCGAAAAATCTAAATTTACTTTACCTGAGGATAAGGTTGTATAATATCAACAGTATCAATTGTAGCATCAGGATATGTAACATACATTAGCAATCTGTAAAGAAATGTTTCATAGGGTGTCGTCATAATACCTGTTAAATCGGCCGCGTGTGTTCCGTCTTTCTGAACTTCACCGGTGAAGTCAATGCTTGTGTATATTGTGTCTATTTCATTCGGCTCTTCGGCATTTATTGCCATGAACCATTCTTCATTGTTCTCCATTGTGAAATCAGTTGTTTCGTCATCATTCATCTTGACAGTGTATTCAACCCATTCGTCATTGATAAAATCCTCAATTTTTGTTCTGAGTGAGTCTATTATTATTGTAGTATCTCCGTCCTCATGTCCCACATAATCAAGCTCCAATGCTGTTTCATCAGTAATTTCAAGATGTGTCTCCACTGCAGTAGGTGAATACCATTCACCGCCTTCATCAGAGAGTGTTGTGAATGTGGCATGCATGTTCAAGAACATCAATGCGGCATTGTCTGCCTTCATTGCTATGTAAAGTCTTGTGGGAGTTGACTCATCCGCATCTCCTGCATAGTATGTGATTGAATCGAACAAAAGCTCAATAGCATGATTCTCTGCGGGAACAACAGTCGTGTCAGTATAAATCCACTGAAATGCATAACCGTTTGCCGGTGTGTTTGGATCGGTCAATGCAAATTCATAGTATTCATATCCCCCAGCAGTATCATAGATTGTGTCAAACACAAATGTGCCGTACTCATCACCTAAAAGAAGTTGAGGTGATTTCACTGTAGGTCTTAAAAAGTTAGACATATCAAGGAAATTAAGAGAGAATCCGCCCTTTGATGTTCCGCCTTTATTAAAGAAATCGCTCGTCGCACCCATTGCAAGAGTGCCGTTCTCTCCTTCAACTTCGCTTGTAGGGTCAGTAATAGTTGATTCAAAATCATTGATAAAATTCTTTGTATCCTCAACCTGAACTTTCGGGAAGAGGAAACATGATGTCATCATGATTGAAAAAACCACAATGACTAAAACCGATAAAAAGCATCTTACTTTCATTTGACCTCCTTTAATATTTTTATATATTCTATATTCTTTTTATTATAAAGTCAAGAGGGGCACAAGACGCCAAGAGAAAAACGCCTTGTGCCTTGTGCCGTATGCAAAAAACAGTTAATAGTTTATAGTTAATAGTTTATGGTTAAAATGCGGGGACAAGAATAAATACAT
>DCUY01000014.1 GCA_002327905.1 Caldifarciminota bacterium UBA2202
GTGAGCGCAAAAAAGCTCTGCCCCGCAGGAATGAAAGAATGCGAAAGCGCAGAGGTCTCTTATGGGCATTAACTCAAACATAATACTCTGCCTCGGATCAAATCTTGAAGACAGGTATAAAAACATCAAGACTGCTGTCAATCTGTTGAAAAAGCATGAAATGAAAATTCTCAATAATTCTTTTCTATATGAGACAGAGGCTGTCGACTTTGAAGATCAGACCGCATTCTACAATATTGCTCTCTGCATATCGACAAATTTGGATCCAACAAACCTTCTGAACACGGTAAAAAGGATAGAATCAATCATGGGAAGAAGGGAAAGCATAAGATTCGGACCCCGCCTGATTGATATTGATATATTGCTGTATAATGATATAATAATTGAAAGTGATTTTTTGTGCATTCCTCACAAAAAAATACTTGAAAGGTATTTTGTTCTGCAGATGCTGAAAGATATTGATGAAGAGATAATAATTCCGGGATGCGAACTAAAAGTGAAGGATGCCTATGAAAAAGTCGGAAAAGACAAAACAGTCGTCAGACTCTCACAGAAAGCTCTAAAAGGGGTGTTATGATGAATCCTCCGTATAAATTCATTGCAGTTGAGGGTGTTATAGGAGTGGGAAAGACCACTCTTGCGACAAAACTCGCAAAATACTATAAGGGAGAAGTCATTCTTGAGCCTGTGGAGGAGAATCCCTTTCTTGACAAGTTTTACAAGAATGTCGAAGGCTTTGCATTTCAGACTCAGATATTCTTCCTCTTCGCAAGATACAATCAGATGAAAAGCCTAAAGCAGACAAAAATATTCTTCGACATGCTTGTTAGCGATTATATGTTTGACAAAGACAGAATCTTCGCCAATCTGAATCTTGATGAAAATGAATTCCAGCTCTATGAGCATATTTTGAAATTCATAGAGAAGGACATTACTTCTCCGGACCTTGTGATATACCTTCAGGCATCTCCGGAGGTGATAATGGAGAGAATAAAGAAGAGAAGCCGCTCTTTTGAGCAGGACATTTCAATCGAATACATAAATGAATTATCGAGAAATTATTCCAATTTTTTCACATACTATAAATCCTGCCCTGTTCTTATAGTAAATGTGGATGAAGTCGATTTATCCAAAGAGCAGGGACCCCTCTCGCAGATAATTCAGGAGATTGAAAAACCGTTCAACGGAGTCAAATACTTAAAACCCATATCCATAAGCTGAAATGAAGACAATCAAAAAAATAAAAGAGATGAATAAGGAATCCGGACAACTCAGGTCAGGAAAATTTACAATCGGATTCGTACCCACAATGGGAGCCCTTCATGCAGGGCATATATCTCTTGTCAGAAAGGCGAAGAAGATGACAGATAAAGTGATAGTCTCCATCTTTGTAAATCCGATACAGTTCGGAGCAAATGAAGACTTTTCGAAATATCCGCGCCCGATAAAGGCGGATATGAATATTCTGAAGAGAGAGGGAGCCGACATTCTCTTTCTGCCTTCTGCTAATGAGATGTACAGGGAGAGAATAACCAATATTTCGGCTGAAAAATACTCCTCAATTCTCTGCGGAATGACGAGGAAAAACCATTTTGACGGAGTTCTCACTGTTGTGGCGAAACTCTTCAACATTGTCTCTCCTGATTTTGCATTCTTCGGAGAGAAGGATTATCAGCAATTGACTCTTGTGAAGAGAATGGCATCAGATTTGAATTTCAATGTAAAAATAGTACAGTGCCCGATAGTAAGGGAAAAAGACAAACTCGCAATAAGTTCGAGAAATATCTATCTGTCGGATAAAGAGAGGCGGGAGGCTCCAATCATTTACAATACACTTTCATTTGCAAAGAGACTCTTCAAAGAGGGTGTCAAAATTGATGAGATAGAGAGAATATCAAAGAAGATAATTGAATCCGATTCTTCAGGAAGAGTGGATTACATAAAAATATATGAAGATAAAACTTTAAATGAGGTGACATCGAAGAGCAGGCACTGCAGGATATTTGCCGCAGTCTATTTCAACCGCACCCGCCTTATAGACAATATGGGAGCAGAAAGATGACGCTCAATGTTTTAATACTTGCGGCAGGACTCGGCACAAGGATGAAATCGGAAAAATCAAAAGTGATGCACGAGATTTTGGGAAAACCGATTCTTGAATACATACTCAATGTATCTTTATCTCTAAGCCCGTCCCGCACAATACTTCTCGTGTCCCCAAAACAGAATGACATAAAAGAGAAATTTCAGGGAAGAGGCCTCATGTTTGCAATTCAGCAAAAACAGCTCGGCACAGGAGATGCCGTAAAATCCGCTGTCTTATCAGTTGAAAAGGATGCCGAACTGATGGTACTCGCGGGAGATGTTCCGATGATAACTTCTGAAACTCTCGGAAAACTCTATGAAACGCATATGAAAGAGAAGAATGGAATAACTTTTCTTACAATGGTTCTTCAAAATCCAAAGGGCTACGGAAGAGTCAGCAGAAAGAATGGAAAAATAGCTTCAATAATCGAAGAGAGAGACGCATCCGAAGAGATAAAAAAGATAAATGAAGTAAACAGCGGAATATATGTCTTCTCGTACGATTTTCTTTCACATGGTATCTCCATGCTTGATAATAACAATGCTCAGAAAGAATATTATCTGACAGACCTTGTGCGCATAGCGCATGAAAAAGGAATAAAGACGCAGACAATAATTATTGAAGACTACAGTGAAGTAAGCGGAATCAATGACAGAAAACAGCTTTGTGAGATTGAACGCACAATGCTTGACAGGCGCATATCAGACCTGATGAAGAGCGGAGTGACAATAAGAAATCCGTTGACAGTGTATATTGACGATGATGTGACAATAGGCGCTGATGTTGAAATATGCTCAAATGTAGTTCTTAAAGGAAAGACCGTGATAAAAGAGAAAGCATTCATAGGAGATTTTTCCTTTATAAGAAACGGAATAATCGAGTCAGGCGCAATAATAAAACCGCACACTGTGATTGATAAATGAGAAAAAAGCTCCTTGGCTTCGTTCTTCTTCTCTTTTTGCTTCTCTCCCTATTCTTTGTATTTTATTTTTCCGGACGGACGGACAGGGAGTATGTGCGGGTTGAAATACTTAATGCAACTTCAACAGCAGGACTCGGGGAAAAATTTGCAGAGAAGCTGAAAGACAAGAACTGCGATGTTATTTGCATAGCGAGAGTCAAGTGCGATTCTTTTCCGCACACTTCGGTAGTTGAAAGAATGAGAAAAAATAAGGCGAATGCGCGGATAGTCTCCGGCATCCTCAGGTGCGACAGGATATTCATTGAAATTGACTCTACCATGAATGTTGACGCGACTGTTATTATAGGCGAAGATTTTGAAAAATATATAAAGTGAGGTTCAAGTGAATGACAAAGTAAAGACAATAGTAGAAGCAATTCAGGAGAAGAAAGGAATAGATATTACGATTATTGATTTGACCAATATCTCTTCATTTACGGACTATTTCGTAATTGCCTCTGGAATCTCCTCTGTTCAGACAAATGCCATAAAAGAGAGCATAGAAAAAAAGATGCGCAGAATAAGCAAATTGAAGGGCATTGAAGGAGAGAGAAGCGGAGTATGGATATTGATGGATTACTCGGATGTGATTGTCCACATATTCCAGCCGAAGGAGAGAATGAAATTCTCTCTTGAAGACTTGTATGCCGACGGAAAAACATTAAGGCCCGGTGACTGAGTGCTTATTGAGAAATCCTTCACTGCGCTTAAAGAGAGCATGGAATCTCTTAAAATGCCTCCCCTTAATCAGGAGGATTCTCTCTCATTCACAGAGCACGGCCATTTCTCCTCCAATATCTCTTTTGCCGCGGCAAAGGTGATGAAGAAAAACCCTATGGAGATTGCATTGAAAATTGCAGAATCTATGAAAGGCGAATTTATGCTCTCTTCCTCTGCAGTAAAACCGGGATTTATAAATGTGACTTTCACTGACAGAGCTTTAATAGATGAAATGAAGGAGATTGCATCTGAAATAAATTGGGGGAAGAAAGATATAAATAAGGGAAAGGTCAATCTTGAATTTGTAAGCGCCAATCCCACAGGACCCCTCGTTCTTGTCAATATGCGCGCAGGCGTGGCAGGCAACTGCCTCGCAAAAATAATGCAGTATTCCGGATACGATGCAGTAAAAGAAAATTATGTGAATGATTCAGGAAAACAGGTGCATAATCTCGGAGCATCAATTCTCTTTCACATTGCCAAGGACAAAGGAGAGTTTCCTGAGAACGGTTATAAGGGGTCATATATAAAAGATATTGCATTCGAAGTACAAAAAAACCACCCGCCTTTGAATTGGAGTGAAGAGAACATAAATTTGTGCGCCGATGAGGGAAAGAGAATAATTTTGGAATCCCAGAAAAAATCCCTTGAAAAATTCCACATTGTTTTTGATTCTTGGGTTTACGAGAGTTTTATAAGAAACGAGTATATAAAAAAAACAGAGGAGTATCTAAGAGAAAAGAAATACATTTATGTTAATGAAAATGCAGTATTCCTCAGAACAACCGATTTCGGAGACGATAAGGATAGAGTTATATACAAATCCGATGGAGAGATGACATACTTTCTTCCTGACATTGCATATCATTTCTACAAGGCAGAGAGAGGATTTGACAGAATAATAGACATACTCGGGCCTGACCATCACGGATATACATCAAGGATAAAGGCGTCTCTTCAAATGCTCGACAAGAAATCAAGATTCGACATAATAATCGCGCAGATAGTGACTCTGTACAGAAATAATGAAAAATATGAAATGTCGAAGAGAGCCGGAGACTTCATAAGCATGGACGAACTTGCTGAGGAAATAGACCCTGATGTCTTGAAGTTTTTGGTGTTATCAAGAAAACTCTCCCAGCCATTTAATTTTGACATTGAGAAGGCGAAAGAGACAACAATGGATAACCCTGTCTATTATGTGCAATATGCGTATGCACGGCTCTCCTCTCTTATGAGCAATGCCTGTATAAACAGCTTTTCAGACATATCCTATGATTATGATTCTTTGGGAGATGATTCTTTGAGAAGCATAGCCGCAAAACTTCTCGAATTTCCATACACTGTATATTCAATAGCTGAGACATACGAAATTCAGAAGCTTCCGACTTACATAGTCTCCCTCTCTTCCCTGATTCACTCATACTATCATGACAACAGAATAATCACTGATGATAAGAAAGAGACCAATATTAAAATATCCGTTTTGTTTGCCGCGCGGAGAATACTCCGCACTGCATTTGAAATGATAGGCATAACAGTAAAAGAAAGGATGGAGAAAAATGAAGTATAAGGATTCCGGAGTAAATATAAGCGAAGCAAATGAGACATTGGGGAGCATAAAAGAGATAGTGAAATCAACATTCACGAAATCCGTTCTTTCCAACATTGGGGCATTCGGATCAATGTATGACGGAAAATTCAAAGATATTAAAGAACCTGTTTTGGTCTCCTCAGCAGACGGAGTGGGAACAAAGATGATACTCGCCGAAGAGGCTGACTATTTTGAAAGGTGCGGAGAGGATATTGTCAACCATTCAGTCAATGACATACTTTCTGTCGGGGCAAAGGGACTCTATTTTCTTGATTATCTCGGAATGGGCAGGCTTGAGAAGAGAAAAGTCGAGAGAATAATCACTTCAATGGCAAAGGCGTGCAGAGAGAACAATGTATCTCTTATCGGAGGAGAGCTCGCTGAAATGTCAGTAGTGTACAATTACACGCATTTTGATGTGGTGGGATTCATTGTGGGAGTCGCAGAAAAAAAAGATATTCTGACTGAGAAAAAAATAAAAAAAGACAATGTCATTATAGGATTGCATTCAAGCGGATTCCATACGAACGGGTATTCCCTGATAAGAAATATTTTGAAAGAGAAAAAGATAAATATAAAAAAATCTTTTCCCTTCTCAAAGAAGAAGATTTATGAACTTCTCCTTGAACCCCACAGGTCATATTTTGCTCCAGTCTATCCTCTTGTGAGAGAGAGGGTTTTAAGCGGAATCGCCCACATTACCGGAGGAGGATTCTTTGATAATATTGAAAGAATACTTCCTGACAATGTTGATGCTGTAATCGACACTTCAAAGTGGAAGACGCCTGAGCTTTTTTCGCATATATGCTCTCTCGGAGACGTAAGTTTTGAAGAATCATATAAAACATTCAATATGGGCATAGGCATGACTCTTGTTGCAGAGAAAAAAAATCTTCTGTATATTGAAAAATCCCTAAAAAAGTTTAAAATAGGATATGATATTATAGGAAGGACCGCTTCAGGAAGCGGATCCGTTTATCTCTTAAAAAGGAGTTGAAATGAAAGATGATTTTTTCATTGAAAAAGCCAAGAAAGAGATGGATACTCTTATGGACGACATTGTGGGCTTCTCAAGAATTTCAATCTATAGAAAGACTTACTTCTCCCCTCCTGTCGACATATATGAAGCAAACAACAGATTTGTGATAATCACTGATGTCGCCGGAATAGATAAAAAACTCATAAATATAACTGTCTCTGACGATGTGCTGATAATCAAGGGAGAGAGGAAGAGAACCAATGCAATTGATGAGAATCTCTGCTATTACCACATGGAGATAGAATACGGGCCATTTGAAAGGCGCATACGGATTCCGCGTAATATTGACATTGACCACATGGATGTTGATTACGACAACGGGCTTTTGAAAATAGAGATACCTCTTATAATGAAGCAGACAAGGCAAATTAAAATAGACTGAAAGGAGAATTGATGGAACAGAAACAAGAAGATGCGGGGAAACCCGTAAAAGAGAATGAACAGCAGTTCAATCTCTCTGACACTTTAAGCGTTCTTACAAAGAATGATGTTATAGTATATCCGCTTCTTATACTCCCTGTGGCTATAATGGAGCAGAATTCCATAAAACTTATAGATGATGCACTTGCTGGTTCGAAGATAATATTTATAGGATTCACAAAGAATCAGGATTTGAATGCAGTAAAAAAGGAGAATATAGAACCGTTCGGAGTCGCCGCAAATATAATGAAAATGCTCCGTTTCCCAGACGGTTCAATAAGAATACTGATTCAGGGGATAAAGCGCGCAAAAATTGAGGAATTTATAGAATCTGACAAACCGTATCCTGTGGCGAAAGTAAAATACATAGAGGAGACTGAGACAAGAGGGCTTAGAGAGGAGGCGTTGACAAGAAATCTGAAGGAGTCATTCAGACAATATATAAAACTCTCACAGCAGTTTCCAGATGAGATATTCCAGATTCTCGACAATATAGAGGACGGATGGAAGCTCGCGGATTTTGTGGCGTCCAATCTTCCAATAGACATTGACCTGAGGTATGAAATACTCTCCACTAAGAATGCAGTAAAGAGAATGGACAGAGTCAGTGAAATAATGCAGAAAGAAATTTCCATACTTGAACTCGGGCAGAAGATAAAATCGAAAGTGACAAATGAAATAAATGAAGATCAGAAAAAATTCTTTTTGAGGGAACAACTGAGAGCAATAAAGAAAGAGCTCGGAGAGGAAGACCCTAAGGATAAAGAGATTAAAGAGATTAAAGAAAAATCCGAAAAGAAAAATCTTCCTCCTTATGCAAAGGAGGTTATGGACAGAGAGATAGAGAAGCTTGAGATGATGAATCCGATGATGCCCGACTATAATGTCTCCCGTTCGTACATTGACTGGATACTTGATTTGCCATGGTCTTTCAGATCAACTGACAGTCTGGACATAAAGAGGGCTGAAAAGATTTTAAATGAAGACCATTATGACCTTGAAAAGGTTAAGAAGAGAATCCTTGAATATCTTGCAGTGAGAAAACTGAAGAATGATTCCAAAGGGCCTATACTGTGCTTTGTGGGCCCTCCGGGAGTGGGAAAGACCTCACTCGGAAAATCAATAGCACGCGCTCTGGGAAGAAGCTTTGTCAGAATTTCTCTCGGAGGAATGCATGATGAGGCTGAGATACGAGGACACAGGCGCACCTATGTGGGGGCTCTCCCCGGCAGAATACTGCAGGAGATAAAAAAAGCAAAGACATCAAATCCCGTATTCATGCTTGACGAAATAGACAAGATAGGATCCGACTTCAGAGGCGACCCTGCAAGCGCGCTTCTTGAAGTGCTTGACCCTCAGCAGAATGACACTTTTCAGGACCATTATCTTGACATACCTTATGATTTGTCTCAGGTTATGTTTATAACAACCGCCAATATTCTCTATACGATTCCTCCTGCACTGCTTGACAGAATGGAGGTTATTTCACTGCCCGGATATACAATAGACGAGAAGATGTTTATCGCAAAAAAGTACCTCATACCCCGTCAGATTGAAGAGAACGGACTCACAATAAAGAATATACAGTTCAGTGATGACGGACTAAAGGAGTTGATTGACGGTTATACGAGAGAGGCAGGAGTGAGGAATCTTGAAAGAACAGTAGGTGATGTGTGCAGAAAAGTATCGCGCGATGTTGCTGAAAACAAAAAAATATCCCTTAATGTCACAAAACAGAAGATTGCCTCTCTTCTCGGCAAAAGAAAATTTCTCTCAGACAAAGCGGAGAAGAAGGCTGATATAGGAATTGCAACAGGAATGGCATGGACCCCCAACGGAGGAGAGATACTTTTTGTAGAGGCGATAAAGATGCCGGGAAAGGGAAATCTGATTTTGACAGGACAGCTTGGAGATGTGATGAAAGAATCTGCAAGAGCCGCTCTGTCATACATCAAGGCGAATTATAAAAAATTCAATATCAATATTGAAGATTTTGAAAAGTATGACCTGCACATACACCTTCCTGAAGGAGCAATACCGAAAGACGGTCCGTCAGCGGGAATCACTCTTGCAACAGCAATTGTCTCAGTTCTGTCAGGCATCCCTATAAGAAATGACCTGTCAATGACAGGAGAGATAACTCTGCGCGGAAAAGTTCTTCCGATAGGCGGAGTAAAGGAGAAGGTCATTGGAGCGAGAATTGCCGGCATAATGAATATTATACTTCCGGAATTCAATGCACGCGACCTTGACGAGATTCCGAAGACTACTAAGAAAGGCATGAAATTCCATTTTGTGAAGAAGTTTGATGAAGTCATTGATATAGCCCTTGTAAAGACAATCAAAGGAAAGGAGCAAAAAAAATGAGAATATTTGTCTCTCTTTTAATAATGCTCTTTGCATCAGTTTCATTGTTCTCTCAGGAGATTGAGCAGACTCCGGACGGCATACTGGCATTGTTCGAATCCAATCTTGACACAATCAGGGACTATACATGCGTTCTGCACGACTTCGTTAAAAAAGGAAAGAAGGAATCCGACACTTACTGGGATTACAAATTCATTAAGCCGAAATACATCAGGATGGAGTCATTCAAGGGAGACAGAGTCGGAAGCAAAGCATATTTTGACTGCGTCACAAAAAAAGTGACAGGGAGGCAGGGCGGAATTCTCTCTGCTTTGAAACTCACTCTTGATCTTTCAAGCTCTCTCGTGAAGAACATAAGAGGCACGACAATCGCCGAATCGGACTGGCTCTTCATACTGCAGAGAACCAAAAACATTCTAAAGGAAGACGGTATGATAGCAACAGTCGCTTCCACAAAATACAAGAATACTGAAGTCACGATGCTTTATATAAAGAACTTTCCGTTTGAAAAATACAATTTTGATGAGACGAGAATGTTCTTTGATTCAAAATTCATGCTTATAGGAATTTACAATTATGAAGAGGGAGTTCTCATTCAGGATGTCAGTTATACTGATGTAAAACTGAATACGGGAATTGTCATTGATTCAATGTATGTAAAATAGGAGGAAATATGCTGAAAGGATGCTGTACCGCCTTGATTACTCCGTTTAACAGGGATATGTCTTTAAATCTGGCAACATTGGAGCGTCAGATAAAGAGACAGATTTTTGAGGGGGTCTCCGGAATTCTTGCATGCGGAACAACAGGAGAGTCCCCTGCTCTAAATGATTCCGAATGGAGAGATGTTGTCAAGACTGCAGTCAAATTCAAAAGCGGAAAAGTATATGTGATTGCAGGAACAGGGACAAACAATACTGATAAGACAATTGAAAGAACCCGTGAGGCAAAGAGAATCGGAGCTGACATGGCTCTTGTCATAACGCCGTATTACAATAAACCGAATCAGTCCGGACTATATCTTCATTTCAAAAAAGTTGCGGAGGAATGTAAGACTGACATTATCATATATAATGTTCCTTCGCGCACAGGAGTGAATATGCTTCCTGAGACTGTTGCGGCTTTATCTGAAATTAAAAATATTATCGGAATAAAAGAAGCGTCAGGCTCAATTCCTCAGGCGACTGAAATTCTTATGAAATCAAAAAAAGGATTCATACTCATGTCTGGAGAGGATGCTCTGACACTGCCTCTACTGTCAATAGGGGCAAACGGAGTCATATCCACAATATCAAATGTTGTTCCCAAGGAGATGCAGGCAGTATTCGAACTCTACTGCGCAAAAGAGTATGAAGAAGCAAGGAAGATGCATGACCATCTGTACCCTGTGGCTAAGGCTCTCTTTTTGGAGACAAATCCTGTTCCCGTAAAATATGCAATGAAATTTATAAAGGCTGACACTGGCATTCTGCGCCTCCCCTTAGGAGAGCTTTCGGACAAAAACAAAATTGAAGTTGAAAGAGTTTTATCAAACTTTAACAAATAGAGGTTTATATGGGAAAGACGCTGATTCAAAAAATCATTGAAAAGAGCTCAGGCAGGAACAATGTGGAGGTGGGCGAGATTGTCTTTGTCAAACCCTCCGTTGTCCTGTCGCATGACAACAGTGCCGACATTTCAAAGACATTTGAGAAGATGGGTCCGAAGAGGGTCTTTGACCCTTCGAAAATCTTCATTGCATTAGACCATGAAGTTCCGCCCCCTGATTCAAAAAAAGCATTGAATCATTCCATTATCCGTGATTTTGTAAAAAAATACGGAATCACAAATTTCTTTGACTGCGGTGAAGGAATCTGCCATCAGGTTCTTCCTGAAAAGGGTCTTGTTGAGCCTTCAACAGTTGTCTTCGGCTCTGATTCGCACACAACTTCGCACGGTGCATTCGGAGCGGCCGGAATCCCTGTGGGGCGCACAGAGACAGCATCACTGTGGGCATTGGGAGAGACATGGCTTAAAGTGCCCGAATCATTCAAAATAATAATCAAAGGCACACCTCAGAAGAATATATTTCCAAAGGATGTGATTCTTCACATAATAGGAAAGATCGGCGCTGACGGAGCAACATACATTTCAGTAGAATTCACAGGCGAGTATGTTGACAAGATGTCAATGGGCGGAAGAATGACATTCTGCAATCTCTCCGCAGAAATGGGCGCAAAGGATGCCATAATTCCTGTTGATGATACTACGCGGGCATTTCTGAAAGACAGACTTAAAAAGGAATACGAGCCTCTCTATGCGGATAAGGATGCAAAATACGCAAAGACTCTTGAATTTGATGTCACAAATTTAAAGCCTCAGATTGCAAAGCCGCATAAGGTTGACAATGTCTCAGATGTAAGTGAAGTCGCAGGAAAAAAAGTCGATGTATTCTTCCTCGGCACATGCACAAACGGAAGAGTTGAAGACCTTGAAGTTGCCGCGAATATACTCAAAGGAAAGAAGATAAAAGCAGACAGCAGGCTTCTTGTGTATCCTGCATCAAAAGAGGTTCTTCTCACATGCCTTGATAAAGGCATAATAAAAACATTGGTTGAAGCGGGTGGAGAGATAAATACTCCTGCATGCGGTCCATGCCTCGGCGCATACGGAGGAGTTCTTGCCCCGAATGAAAGAGCTCTGTCCACCGCGAACCGCAATTTCAAAGGAAGAATGGGATGTAGCGAGAATACGGAGGTATACCTCGCAAGCCCTGCGACAGTTGCAGTGTCCGCTCTCTACGGAGAGATAACTGAGTATAAAGGAGAATGAAAATGGAAAAAATAAAGGGAAAGATACATATAGTAAAAGACAATGATGTCAACACTGACCTCATCTATGCGGGAAAATACACTTATGAGATTCTCACTCCTGAGGAGATGGGAAAGCACACTCTTGAGGATTTTGAAAAGGATTATTTCAAAAAGATGAATGAGAATGATTTCATAGTGTCGGGAACCAACTTCGGATGCGGTTCTTCAAGGGAGCAGGCTGTTACATGCTTCAAAGGACTCAAGTCGGGAGGAATAATCGCAAAATCATTTTCACGGTTGTATTTCAGAAATGCGGTGAATAAGGCGCTCCTTGTGATTGAATCCCCTGAATTTGTGGATTATATTTTTGCAAAGAATAACGGAGAGAATCTTGATGTCGAAGTAGACCCAAACAAAGGAGAGATTATCTGTGAAGGAAAAACATTCAAATTTGCTCCTCTTACCGGACAGGCTCTTGAGATATTTTCTGCAGGAGGCCTCGGCGAGTACACAAAGAGGAAATTGGCGGCAATGTGAGCCTCAGAAGACTTGCTCATGCAGGCAGATTTTATCCTGCAGACAAAGCCTCTCTTCTGAAATCCTTTGACGGATTCAAAGACAGGTTTGAAAGCAATAAATTTAAGAATCATCTGTTCACAGGCATAGTGCCTCATGCCGGAATACAGTATTCCGGATTCACTGCAATGCAGTTTTATCTTGAGGCGAAAGATATGGATTTTGAGAGGGTCGTAATCATCGGGCCCTCTCATCACCACCTCTTCACAGGTTTCGCCTTGTCAGATTCCGCCGCATGGCAGACTCCCTTCGGCGATATTGAAACTGACCTTAAATATTCAAAACAACTTGAATCAAATTTAATACAATTCAACGACAAAATACATGCTGACGAACATTCTCTTGAAGTGCAGACCTTGTTTATAAAATATGCATTCAAAGATTCAGTTAAAATAGTGCCTGTAATCATGGGAAGGCAGAACATGGATTCAGTCAGCGGATTCGTGTCAATGATATCACCTGAAATGAGGAAGAGTACATTATTCATCGCCTCTTCAGATATGTATCACGGATATGATTATGAGGAGGGAAAGAGCAGAGATTCAGTGACAGTCAAGGAGATCCTTAAAAATGACGAATACGGATTCATGAAATATTTTCAAATGATAGAAGAGGATGGAGGTTGCGCCGCATGCGGAGGCGGGCCGATAGGAATAATAATTTCCATTACAAAAAAAGAAAAAGGCCGCTTGTCTCTGATAAGCCATACTACAAGCTCTGATGTGACCGGAGACTATGACGGCTACACTGTGGGCTATTCCTCATTTATTGGAGTTTTGAATGAAGAGAGAAAATAAAATTTTTCTTTTAAAGCTGGCGCGCGCGTCCATATCGGATTATTTTGACAATATCAAAACATCTGCTGGTAAAATAACTGATAATGAACTTTCAGAAAAAAGCGGATGCTTTGTCACTCTTGAGAAAGACGGCGACCTGAGAGGATGCATCGGATATATAGAGGGTGTCGAGCCGATTTATTCCGCAGTTATAAGAATGGCTCGGGAGGCGGCATTCAATGATCCGCGCTTCTTTCCTCTGAGCAGAGAGGATTTTGACAAAATAGAGATTGAAATATCAGTCCTCACTCCTCTTGTGAAAGTAAAATCCATTGAAGAGATAAATGTGCCCGGAGACGGTCTTCTGATAAGAAGCGGATACAATTCAGGTCTTCTTCTTCCTCAGGTTGCTGTTGACTGGGGATATGACAGGAAGCAGTTTTTGGCGCAGACATGCCTGAAGGCAGGCCTTGACCGCAGATGTTTTTTATCTGCGGATGCGAAGATATATAAATTTCAGGCAGAGATATTTTCTGAGAAGGAGTTTTTGAATTGAAGAGAAACGCATTGCTTTTAGGAAACGGCGGAAGGGAATCAGCAATAGCATACAAGCTAAATTCGGAGAGGGTGCTTGTTCATTCCTATCCTTCAAATCCGACGCTTTCAAAGTACTGCATCAAGGCAGACATTGACAGTTCGAATCTCTTTGAATCAATGTTTGAATACATAAAAAGTGAAGATATACAATTAGTCATTGTGGGTTCTGAGGCATACCTTGCAGATGGAATAACTGATTTTCTTGAATCGCGCAATATCCGCGTCTTCGGCCCGTCAAAAAAAGCCGCGAGAATAGAGAGTGACAAATCATACGCGAAGAATTTGATGAAGGCGAATAATGTTCCCACTGCTTCGTATGATATTTCAGAATCAAAAGAGGACTGCATTGAAAAATCAAAAAAATATTCTTTTCCTCTTGTCCTCAAAGTATCCGGCCTCGCCGCAGGAAAAGGAGCCTTCGTTATAAAAAACAAAGAAGAGTTTGACGGTGCAATTAAAGAAATTTTTGACACAAAGCAGTTTGAAAAATCCAATTCAAAAGTAGTTATAGAGGAATTCATGAATGGAGAGGAGGCATCTCTCTTTGTCATAACTGACGGAGAGAATATTCTGACTCTTCCTCCCGCTCAGGATTTTAAAAGAGTTTATGACAATGACATGGGTTTGAATACCGGCGGAATGGGTTCATACGCTCCATGCGGACTTTTAAGCAAATCGCTTGAAGAAAAGACAATAGACACAATAATACTTCCTGTTCTTAATGCATTAAAGAGAGACAAAAATCCCTTTAAGGGAGTTCTCTTCGCAGGACTGATGATTGATGGAAATAATGTAAAGGTCGTTGAGTTCAATGCAAGATTCGGAGACCCTGAAATTCAGTCTATTATGAGCGTAATAGAATCATCCATGTATGACATTTTTATGGAGACAGCTGAGGGAAATCTGCGCGCAAAAGAGATTGAAACAAACGGATTTTCCGCAGTAACGGTTGTTGTAGCGGCAAATGGATATCCCGGAGATTATAAAAAAAATATTGAAATAAGTCTTGATGAAAATAAATTTGACAAAAATACTCTGATATTTTACGCTGGAGCCAAAGAGGAGGATGGAAAGATTCTTTCCACAGGCGGCAGAATGCTTGATGTGACGAGCTTTGACATAGGTCTTGAAAAAGCAATTGATAGAGTTTATAGTAATCTAAACAAAATTCAAATTGAAGGGTCTTTTTATAGAAAAGACATCGGGAAAAAAGGTTTAAAATATGCAAATTAGGAAAATCTCTCTTCTGTTTATCATGGCACTCCTTTTCATAGGAGTATTTCCTTTTACAATATATATTGTGCAGTCGGAAGATAATGAAATGTATGATAAAATGATATACTCCTTCAAAGAAAGGGCAGAGTTTGATTTTATTTCATTCAATATGAAAGGAGACGAAAAGGCGGCGGGAGAGATAGTTGCGAAAGCGAAGAGCGACAAACCGGATGCAATACTGCTTGTCGGCTTTCTTGCAATAAAAGAGATATCGGCTAAATTTGAAAATATTCCTTTGATACTTACAATGTCAAGCTCGATTCCTCAAAATATAAAAGACAAGAAGAACACGTGCGGAGTCATATTTGATATTGATGATGCCGTTACCATAGAATACCTGAAAACAGCAGTGCCTGATATAAAAAACATAGGAATAATTTTTTCAGTTGACAATACTCTCGACTATGCAAAATCATTCAAGGCAAAAAGCGATGCTATGGGAGTCTCTGTGGAGCTCGGCAATATAGCGTCTCTTGAAGAGCTTCCTTTGTCATGCAAAATGCTTAAAGCAAGCGGTGTAAAGGCGATATGGCTTGGAAGAGATAAATTGGTTGTGTCCAAAGCCGGATTTGAAACACTTTTGAAAATAACTAAGAATGAAAATCTTCCTATAATCGCCCCTTATTCCACATTCACACAGAAGGGAGCGGCATTTTCAATTTCTCCCGACTTGGCAAACCATGGATACATTGCAGGAAACCTTGCAATAAGATTGGAGAATGGGGAACTGCCGACTGACATTGGATTTGTAAAGACTGAAAAAGCGGCATTCTCATATAATAAAAACATGCTCAAACTCTTCGGCATCAATGTAATCTCCACTGTCCTCGAAAAAGCCAAAGAATATTAATTCTTTTTTTTCTTTTCTTTATCTTTTCTTTTTCTTGCTCCTGCCTCTTCTTCCCGACTTTCTTCGCCTCTACTCGTCGCCTTCTTATATCTTCACTGAGCACAAGGCTCATGACTTCTTTACTCATCTCACCGGCATACTCCTGCGTCCGCTCATGCAAAGAATTATTTGTTAGTAATCTCTATTGCTTTTGTCTTTGCTGTCTCTGCCTTCGGAAGAGTGATTGTGAGGAGTCCGTCATTGAATTCCGCCTTGATTTTGGCATCATCAACATGTTTCGGGAGTGAGACTGCTCTGTAGAATTGTCCGTATGACCTCTCGATTCTGTGAAATGTCTTTCCCTTCTCTTCAGATTCTGTCTTCCTTTCGCCTTCAATAGAGAGTATATTATTTTCAATGTTGATTTTTATGTCTT
>DCUY01000104.1 GCA_002327905.1 Caldifarciminota bacterium UBA2202
CGCTGAAATCATACACCCCATCAGGTTCCACTATTATTGTATCTTTATTGGCATTCCATTCCAAATGTGATATGTCTCCAAGATAAAGATTCTTAACCACTGTATTCGCAAACCTCTTCATGTCCTCTTCCGTAAATATCATTTCCAAAGTGTTATCCTGTTTTGACATATTGTAATAATGCTCAGCTAAATAAAAACTGTATGCCCCATGGGTTATGTCATCCGGTCTCTCATTTGGATTATATACATATCTGCATTTCCATAAATATGCATCTTCCGCATTCAATTCCAATTTCCTCTTAAATGCCCTCGCTATTAACTCTGCTTTCGCCTTATATTCATCTGTTCCTGTTAATTCATACACATTAAGCAATGCCCTCCCCATTAATAGCAAATGATTCATCGCTACTGTATCGCCGCTAATACTCGTCGGTGAGCGCCATATCAAATCCGGATTCACATTCTCCTCCCATATATACACACCGTAATCCCCAACAGTAACCCACTCATTATCATGTGGCGCTATGCTCAATTCTATTGTGTCTATAAATGACTCTCTGTTCATTCCATATCTGCCCCACAAACCATCCCTGTCAAGTATTATCCCAAACTCCGCCTTTATATCTATCAACAATGCAGTTAATGATATATATACACTCGCAAAACAACTGTCTGCGTATTCTGCGTTTATTGTATCACCATAACTGTCATATCTTCTAATCGTCTCCGAATCTGATGTAATGTACTTCGAATACTTCAAATTCCGCCACACAGGCTCTGTTATCGAATGCCCCAATGTGTCTATATATGAACACACCTCTCTTCTATCATCACGCAAATTATCTATCTTCTTTATACTCACTGCCGCACTGTCAAGATATCTCATCTCTCCTGTCGTCTCATATAATCTCAACATGCTCTTTAAGCTGATCGCCACTCCCCATGATAATTCCCCCTTGTCATTCCCTAGCCCATTCCCAAGCAGGCTGTCGCATATCTCATATATGTCCTTCTCGATACCGCCTGTTATCCTCGAATTGAACAATACCTCCATGCTGTCTCTGCTTATATCTCCTAATCCGTATATTGCTATAAATGTTGACATTGAAAACAGTATTAATACTATCAGCTTAATCGCTGATTTTGTAGAGAGAGAGAGAGAGAGAGAGAGAGAGAGTAACCCTTTGCCTCGGGCATAAATCCATTTCCATCAATCCGATTCAACTTTATTTTCATTTTCTCCTCCTTTTTTATTTTTACCAATGTCTTTATTATAAAACTATACCGCTTAAAGTCAATACTATTTTTTCGTCATTTGACAAAGCGCCAATTCACGCTCTATCAGAGACGCTTTTTGTCAATTTGACTCAAATAAAATCTAAGAATGATTCATTGCAATTACATAAGAATCTAAATTAAAGTCAATATCTTTTAATTCACCTTAAACAGGTAATGTAAAACCCACAATTCAGAATGTCTTTACATAACTCAAAAAAAATGTATAATGGAAAAAAGGAGAAATGATGATTTTAAAAATAAAAAACAAAATTATTTCAAAGCAGAATCCTTTTATAATTGCTGAGGCGGGAATAAATCACAATGGAGACATTAACATTGCAAAAGAGTTGATTTTAAAAGCAAAAGAGAGCGGAGCCGACTGCATAAAATTCCAGACATACAAGACGGAAAACCTGATAATAAAGAACCAGAAGACAATAGGATTTTTCAATGAAATAAAAAAATGCGAACTTACATATGAGGAATTTCAGATATTGAAGGAATTCGCTGTAAAGAATGACATCATATTCATGTCCACTCCTGACGATGAAGAATCTCTTGATTTTCTTCTGTCACTCAACCTGCCCGCGATAAAAATAGGTTCGGGAGAGGTAAATAACATAAAATTTCTCAAGCTTGCGGCATCTTCAAAAAAAATAATTATACTTTCAACAGGCGCTTCAACAGAGGATGAAATAGACAGAGCGTATGAGACGGTATTTGCTTTGAATAAAAAAATAATACTCATGCACTGCATATCGGAATATCCCGCCGAGTTGAAGACTCTGAATTTGAAGTTTATAAGATATATGTCTTCAAAGTACAAATGCCCCGTAGGATTCTCGGACCATTCTACATCCCTTATAGCGCCTGTAGTTGCATTTCTAAACGGAGCGGCAGTCATTGAGAAGCATTTTACTCTTGATAAGTCAATGGTCGGGCCTGACCATAGGTTCTCTCTTGATCCTCAGGAATTATCAAAGATGATTGAGAACATAAAAGATGCGCAGGAATCTTTAGGAGAGGAGAAAAGAAAGATAACCCCCAAAGAGAGCGAGATCCGCTCCTTTATAAGAAAATCAATCTTCTCAAATCAGAATATTGAAGGAGGAGAGGAATTGACTGAGAATAATATAACTCTTCTCAGACCTCAATTGGGAATAAAGGCGAATGAATATTTTGATGTTCTTGGCAGACGGGTAGCTGAAAAGATAAACAAATACAAGCCGATTTACAGAAAGGATATTAAGAAGCACTGAACCCGCCCAAAGCGGATATTCCCTTTTCAATAATCTCAATTATATCTCTGCTCTTCATAATAACTTCATTCTCCTTAAAATGAATAAGCTTTAATCCTTTTTTTTCAAGAAAGGAATCCCTGATTTTATCTCTTTCGGACTGCTTCTTTGAAGAATGCCACTTTTTTGAATCGCATTCAATTCCAAGAATTCCTTCATTGCATAGTATTGCAAAATCAAGCCTGTATTTTCCGCCTTCCGTTTTTACAGTATATTCCCTCTTAAAAGGCTTGCCCCAATCCGATAAAACATCATTCATTATATCTTCAAGCGGTTTTACATTGTAAAGCTGTGCAAGAGTGGAAACTTTTTTTAAAAGAGAATATTCAGTTCTTTTGAATGTGACTCTCATATGCGATGTATTTGCAATCGGACTTTTCAGATTTTTTATGCTTTTAAATGTGAAATTCACATAATCCTCATTGATCCCTGCCTTTGTTGATTCATAATTCGGCAGATATCTTCTCTTTATAATTTTATATGACATTACCTTCGCGTACATTTCAATTTTCTTTCCCCCCTTGAAAATTCTTGAAGGAAAATAAAATGCTATATAATTTATTCCTATGGGATTGATATATTTTTCGGGTATCCTGTACGATTTTGCTTCCAAAAGAAGCTTCAGATCCGATTTTCTCTTGACTACGCAGACAAGCAGGTCTCTTTTATGAATAAACTTTTTTTCGTTTCTCATATTCTCGCCCTACCGGTTTTTTGAAAATTCGCTTTATCCTGACTGCTCTCCCACCCTCCGCAACACTCTCCAAACATTTTAATTATATCTCATCATGTTGCATTTGTCAACACTTTTCTTTTTTGTTTGTCAAATACTTCTTTGTTAAGCATTTGACAAAACTAAAATATAGTGTATATAAAAGGCGTTACGGATGACCCTGCAAAAACAAAGAGCAGGAGAGCTATCAATAAAAGCGAAATTATCAGAGGTATAAGCCAGTATTTTTTCCTTGTGAAAAGGAATTTGAATAGTGATTTTATCTGTCTGAATATTTCCATTTGTCCTCCTAAAACAATTCTTCCAGATTTTTCTTCCACTCATTTGATGATTTTACATAATAGGAAGGTATGTCGTTATTTTGTTTTTTATAAAATCTTTTGTCATTCAAATATAGAAGCGGTTTTGAGAGCAAGAACATAACATAGTAAACAAATGAAACAAGAATCACTGTCGTGAGAAATGTCAGGATAAAGACAATTTTATTAAAAATGAATGTCAATGGATATAAAAACTCGGATTTGACGAGCCACACAAACAAAATAAGCGCAAGAATTGAAATATAAATTAAATTGACAGACCCTTTAATCATGCTTAAAAGATTCAAAGCGAAAGCAAACATTAAAACTGCAAGATTTCGTCTTCTCTCTTTATGCATGAGTCCTCACAATTTTGAAGTCTCCTCTCTTTCTTGTCTGAACACTCTTTCTGAGAATGAAACTCCCTGCAATGAGAGTGTCAATATCCGATTCAATGAATGTTTTGAATGCATCAGCCGGACTCTCCACTATGGGCTGTCCCGATACATTGAAAGAGGTGTTTATCACTATCGGCATGCCTGAAATATTTTCAAATTCCTTTATCAGTTTGTAAAAAACCGGATTCGACTCACTTGTCACTGTCTGCACTCTTGAAGAAAAATCAGCATGCACTACAGCCGGCAGTTGAGTGAAGCTTTTCTGCAAAAGCGAAAAATCATGCGTTATATGTTTATCCGTATTTCTGAATTCTTTCTTGAGAGTTGAAACCGTAAGCATGTAAGGAGTGGCAAAGTCCTCTTCAAAATAATCCTTATGCCTCTCCTTTAGTATTGCAGGAGCGAAAGGTCTGAAAGATTCACGGAATTTTATCTTCATATTCATTTCTTTCTGCATTCTGCTGTTCGTCGGATCTCCGAGTATGCTTCTGTTTCCAAGAGCTCTCGGACCGTATTCCATTCTTCCCTGAAACCAGCCGACAACTCTTCCGCCTGCTATTTCTTCAGCCGCTGTTTTGCACTTATCGGCAGTCTTTTCATACACGGCATTAAGATCTTTTAATGATTTTTCAATCATTTCATCAGTATATTCTGTTCCAAGGTATGAGTATTCCTGAGCATTTACAAACTCTTCTCCCGCCTGAGAGGCGATGTAAAGAGCCGCGCCCATTGCGCCTCCGGCATCCCCGGAAGCAGGCTGTATAAATATATTTTTAAATTTGGAATGTTTTTTTATCTTTGAGTTTGCAACACAGTTCAGCCCGACTCCTCCGGCAATGACAAGATTCTCCTCATTTGTTGTGAAATGAAGATTCTGCGCCATTTTCACAAGTATCTCCTCCGTCACACTCTGCACTGAAGCGGCTATGTCGGCATGAATCTTAGAGATCTTCTCCTTCGGATGCCTTGCCTTTGTTTTAAGGAGTTCTTCCATTCTTTTTCCGCACATCTTCGCACCATACTGAAATTCAAAATATTTCATATTCAATCCGTATGACCCATCTTCTTTAATGTCAATTATATTCTTCTTTATTAAATCAGCATAAATCGGCTCTCCGTAGGGAGCGAGGCCCATAAGCTTATACTCTCCGGAATTCACTTCAAAACCGCACAAATAAGTAAATGCGGAATAAAACATACCCAATGAATGAGGATATTCTATTGAGCTTATCTGTTTGACATCTCTTCCGGAAATCACTCCGAGAGTCGTCGTATCCCATTCCCCCACACCGTCATTCACCATGTATGCCGCTGACTTAAAACCCGAAGGATAGAATGCTGAAGCCGCATGGGAAATATGATGCGGCACATAATAAAGTTTGTAATCCCCCTTGATATGCTTTTTAATCTCATTTGAGAGAAAGAGTTTTTCTTTCAGCCACACAGGAAGAGCTGAGAATGCGAATTTAAAATTACGCGGAGATGAATATATGAGATTTTGAATTACTCTTTCAAATTTCAAAATGGGCTTGTCATAAAACACCACAGCATCAAGCTCATTATCAATCATATTAAATCTCTCCCTCAGAACTTTAATTGAATTGAGGGGAAACCGTTCGTCATTTTTTATTCCTGAAAATCTCTCTTCCTGAAGAGCAGCTACAATGCGGCTCCCTTTCATATAACAGACGGAAGAATCATGATAAAGAGCGGAAATTCCGAGAATCTTCTTTTCAGTCTTCATACTTGAATCTGGCAATGTATGTCTTAAGAAGTTTCTTCACATCTTCATGATTCTTTGTCGTCATGAACTCATCAACCATGCCGTTTATCTTTGAATACTCCATTTTACTGCTACCCACTGCTTTATAAATCTTCTCAAATCTCGTTTTTTCAACTCCCTCCTCCGAGCGGAGAAGCTCCTCAAAGAGCTTTTCTCCCTTTCTTTTGCCTGTATATATCATCTGAATGTCTTTGTTGGGCTCGTATCCGTACATCCGTATCATATTTTCGGCAATTTCTCGGATAAGTATCGGCTCTCCCATGTCAAGTATGAAGACCTCTCCGCCATGTGCTCCGCCTGCAGCTTCAAGACATAGCTGAACAGCTTCCTGAGTAGTCATGAAATATCTCTTCATGTCAGGATGGGTTATTGTCAAGGGCTGTTTGTTTTTTATCTGCTCTTCAAATATCGGCAGAACACTTCCTCTTGAACCGAGCACATTCCCGAATCTTACGCATGAAAAAATTGTCTTTCCAATGCTTGAGGATGTCACTATAAATTCCGCTATTCTCTTTGTTCCTCCCATTATTGAAGAAGGATTTACTGCTTTGTCAGTTGAAATGAATAAAAATCTTTTTGCCTTTCCCGTTGCCGCATTGACAAGATTGAATGTTCCCGAAATATTTGTCTTTACACCTTCAATAGGAAACTTTTCGCACATGGGAACATGCTTGAGAGCAGCTGCATGAAAGACCACATCTATATTATTTTCACTGAAAATCTCTTCTATTCTGCTCTTTTCACGCACATCTGCAAGTATCATTTCAACTTTGCTTTTTAATTCTTCCGGAGTGCGGTTTTCAAGGTAAAACAATTCAGTTTCATCAATATCAAGAGCAAGAATCTTTTTAGGATTGAATTTAAGAACCTGTTTGAATATCTCAGAACCTATTGAACCGCATGCGCCTGTTATTAGTACTGTCTGATCTTTCAGATATTTCCCTATCTCCTCCTGATTTAGCTTAACGCTCTCCCTTCCGAGAAGGTCTGTAATATCAATATTCTTAACACTCTTCAATGTCACTTTTCCGCTGAGAACCTCCTGCACTGAAGGTAGTATTTTAATCTCTTTAACCTGCTCGCTCTCAAGATATCTGAAGACTTCATTTAACCGCTCCTTCTTTATGGAGGGAATTGCTATAAGAACAGAGCCTGCATTCGTCTTCTTCATAACTCTTTTAATGTCTTTAAGTCCGCTGAGTATCATTATTCCGTGTATACGCATCTTCCATTTATTCTTATTGTCATCCAAAATAGCAACAGGCTCATAGGAACTCTCTTTTTTAAGCATCTCCCTGATTATCTGCTCTCCTCCGTCCCCGGCTCCATAAACTATGATTTTCTTTTTGGCTTCATTATCTCTGTCAGTCATGAACAGGATTATTCTTTTCAGGCTTCTAAAAAAACCAAGAAGAAAGAGTGATATGAAGAAATCAAGAAAGAAGACCGAACGGGAAAGTATTACAATCAGATGACTTCTGAACATTACAAATGCCGTCAGATAGGCAAAAATCTGGGCAAGAAGTATTGCGAAGAACATTTTAAGAGCGTCTCTCATTGAGAAGTATTTCCATGAAATCGCATAAAAATCAAATACAATGAGCATTATTATTTTAGAGAAAATGAATATCGGAAGAAAGATTTTAAATGTATCATACTGCACAATAAGTTCGCTTATGCTGAATCTGATGCTGAATGAAAGAACAAAGGATAGGTAAAATATGAAAATATCAGATAGAACAAAAAACATAAATCTTTTAAGATAAGATGGCTTGAAAATATTATGAATTAAGGATTTCATCAATTTTCCTGATGACATAATTCTGCTCCCTCCTCTTTATATCAGTATGAAACGGTATTGCAATTGTCTCTGCGGATACTGAAGCTGTCACGGGAAAGTCATTAAGCTTATACCCGAATTTTTTATAACAGGGCTGTGTGTGTATGGGCGTAAAATAAGGCCTTACAGATATGCCGTTTTTTATTAAAGAGTCCATTGTCTTATTTCTTATTTTTTCATCAACTCTGATTACATAGACAAACCAGCCGTTCTTTTGAGATTTAGGAGTATGCGGAATCTTTACGCCTTTGATTTTTGAGAGGGCATTATCATAGTATTCTGCGGCTATGCGCCTTTTGTCAAGAATCTCTTCAACCCTTTCCATCTGAGCCACACCGACAGCAGTCGAGAGTTCGTCTATCCTGAAATTATACCCTAAAAATGAATGGTCAAGCCACAGGTCCATATCCTTCCTTCCCTGATTCCTCAGCGCGCGCATCTTCAGATATGTGTCTCTGGAATCTGTGACAATCATCCCACCCTCTCCTGTTGTTATCTGCTTGTTCGGATAAAATGCGAATACTGAAGCCTCCCCGAAAGAGCCAGCCATTCCGTATGCGGATTCTGTTCCGAAAGCCTCGCACGAATCCTCAATCAGAAAGAGTCCGTTTTTTTTTACTATTCTTTCAATTTTTTTATAATCGCATACATTTCCGAATATATCTACTGAAAGCACTCCCCTCAATTTTTTTTTTGTCTTTTTGTTAATGAGTTTTCCGTTTATACTCTTATATTCACATTCAATCATATTCTCGAGTTTTTCTGCCGACATACACAGAGTATGATCGTCAATGTCGCAGAATTTTGGAGTTCCGCCCGCATGTATGATTACATTTGAAGAAGCCACAAAACTGAATGGTGATGTAATTACTTCATCATTTTCATTGAGATTATGATTCATCAAGAGAAGAAACAATCCTGCTGTTCCTGAGGATACAGAGACGCCGTATTTTCTTCCGGCATATTTCGACACTCTTTTTTCAAATTCTTCAGTATATTTTCCTATGCTTAGAATTCCTGTTTTTAAGATATTCTTCAGGTATTTCAGTTCATTTCCCTTTAATGAGACTCCGCTAAGATTTACTTTCATCATTACTCCTTGTCAAGAGGAAGCGGCACGACAGTTCCTTTCTTTGCCGATTTATATATAGCCAAAATCAGTTCTATTGATTTTCTTCCCTCTCTTCCGTCAGTATTGGCTTTTTCATTTTTTTTAAGAACATCTATCACATTTTGATAGTATCCCGAATGACCGAAGCCGTAGACTGATTTTGTGCTGTAATTTATTTCATTAACAAGAGAATCATCATCATCATATTTTTCAAATTCCCATTTTTCAACTTTATTAACCGCATTTCCGCCTATCTTCACTGTTCCGCTCTCACCGAGTACTGTTATTGAACCCTCATAGTTTTTCGGGTATGCAAGCATTGTCACCTGAATCACTCCTATAGCTCCCGAGCGGAATTTCAATATTGCGGCTCCTGTATCCTCCACCTCTATGTGTCTTCCAAGAGTGCCTGTAACCGCAGTTACATAATCCACAGGACCTATGAGCCATTGAATCAAATCAACATAATGGGAGGCCTGATTCATGAATGCTCCTCCGTCAAATTCCCATTTTCCGCGCCAGTCAGCCATATCATAATATTCCTGAGGCCTCTGCCAATATACTGTTGCATTAGCCATGAACAACTTGCCGAATCTCTTTTTATCAATAGCATTTTTCAAAAGTCGAATCGGAGGATTGAGGCGATTTTGCTTAACCACAAATAGTTTTACATTATTGTCGTCGCACTCTTTTATAAGCTCGTCTGCTCCTTTAAGAGATACAGCTATGGGTTTTTCTACAAGTACATTTATCTTCTTCTTTGCCGCCATCACACCGTGTTTCGGATGGAGGCCTGATGGAGTGCAGATGCTTATTAAATCAAAATTTTCTTTTTCAAGCATCTCCCCGTAATCGGAATAGCTGTTAACATTGAATTCCTCTGCATATTTATCTGCACGGAGTTTTATTTTATCGCACACTGCTGTGACTTTTAATTCATCTTTCAATTCCCTGAATACTTCAAAGTGCCGCTCTGAAATTCTTCCGCATCCCACTAATCCGATTTTTATCATTTTACACTCCTGAAATAAGTAATTGTTTTCTCAAGTCCGTCCTCTAATTTAATTTTTGCGCTAAACTTCAATTTCTTCTTTGCCAAAGAAAGATCCGGCTTTCTTCTGCACGGGTCATCAGAAGGAAGTCTTTTATAAATGATCTTTGAATTTGAATTTGTAAGAGTGATTATCAATTGTGCTATATCTTTCACGCTCCTCTCGTCATCAGTTCCGAGATTGACAGGACCGGTGAAATCATCACTTGAATTCATCATCTTCATAAGTCCGTCCACCATGTCCGAAACATAGCAGAATGACCTTGTCTGATTACCGTCTCCAAAGACTGTAAGATTTTTATTTTCAAGAGACTGATTTATGAAATTAGAGACTACTCTGCCGTCATCTTTCATCATGGAAGGACCATAGGTATTGAAAATTCTGCACAATTTAATCTGTACATTGTGATTGCGGTGGTATTCAAACATCAGAGTCTCTGCGATTCTTTTTCCTTCGTCGTAGCAGGCTCTGATTCCTATCGGATTTACATTTCCCCAGTAGTTCTCCTTTTGAGGATGGACAAGCGGGTCTCCATAAATTTCCGAAGTCGATGAAAGAAGCACTTTTGATTTGAAGCGTTTTGCCATTCCGAGAATATTCATTGTTCCCATGAAATTCGTCTTCAGAGTTCTTATCGGATTTTTTTGGTAAAAAACAGGAGAAGCTGGAGAAGCAAGGTGATAAATTTCATCCGCTTTTATTTCAACAGGACTTATAATATCATGTAAAATAAATTTGAAGTTTTTATATTTGGAAAGCAATTTTACATTGGCTTCGCTTCCAGTATAAAAGTTGTCAAGCCCGATTATGTCGTTTTCCTCCTCTTCCAGAATTTTTTTACAAAGATTATACCCAATGAATCCTGCACAGCCTGTGATAAGAATTTTTTTCTTCACCATCCGATTCCTCTGTAATTTTTTCCGCTCTTTCTTTCAGGAAATAAATTGACAAGATCAATTATAAGGACATCTTTACCTTTATAATTATTCAGTATCTCTCTGTATGAATTATCTTTATTAGCGATTACAACCATATCAACTTTTTCAAGCATTTTTATCGGGTCGCTCTCCATCAGAGTCGAAATATGCTTTATCTCCCTCTCGATGAATTCTTTGTTTGTTCCCATGATATTTGCGAGATGCACATTCTCATCATATATGTAAACATCTTTTCCCTTGCCGAGAAGCTTTTCAACCAAAAGAACCGCTGGGGATTCTCTCAGGTCATCCGTTCCGTTCTTAAAACTTATTCCGAATATTCCGACTTTAGGCGATTTTTCCTTAATTATATTTTGAAATGCCCATTCAACATGAAGATCATTTGAATTCATAATATTCTCCACAACAGGCATGTCCACGCCTATTTTCTTTCCTTCATACGATAAAGCCCTTACATCTTTCGGCAGACATGAACCGCCGAACGCGAATCCCGGTCTAAGATAGTATTCTGATATATTGAGTTTCCTGTCCATTATGAAAATATCAATCACTTCTCTTGAATCAATGTTCTTTCTTTTGCAGAATCTTGACACCTCATTTGCAAAATCCACTTTAAGAGCATGAAATGCATTATTTACATATTTCAGCATCTCAGCGGTCCGTATTGCAGTGACAATGAACTGACATTCAAGAAATGAGTACATTTTTCTGATCGTCTTTTCACTTGATTCGCATTCGCATCCGAGAAGGGTGTACGGAGGATTATAAAAATCATTGACTGCGTTTCCCTCTCTTAAAAACTCCGGATTGGCGGCAATATCAAAATCCTTTTTTCTCTTCAGTCCTGATTTTGCCTCGACTATTTCAGCATACTTGTCTACAGTGCCGGGCATTGAAGTTGACCTTATCAGAACAATGTGAAAAGAATTTTTTTCCTTCAGCACTTCTCCAATCTCTTCGGCAGTTTTGAATATATAAGAGAGGTCAACCTCTCCGGTCTCTCTCGACGGAGTGCCTACGCATATCAGAGATATGTTAGTCTCCATCACAGCCTGTTTTATATCGCCGGTAGCAACAAGATTTTTACTTGCAGTGACTTTTTTGACTATCTCACCCACATAAGGCTCAACTATAGGAGAGACTCCGGCATTGACCTGTTCTATCTTGTCCCTGCTCACCTCGACTCCCAGAACCTTATAGCCCTGCTCTGCAAGGCAGGCGGCGGATATTATTCCCACATACCCAAGTCCGAATACTGAAATTTTCATTGTTCACCCTCTTCTTTTGAATGATAGTGATAATAATAGTGGTAGTAGTAATATCTACCGTAATAACTCGTCATGTTTATGTTATTGAAAACAAATCCTAAGACATTGACATTCATGTTGAGGAGTATTTTATTTGCATAATGCAGGTCCCTCTTATGAGCCTTCTTGAATTGCACTACCCACAAGAGTCCGTCAGATATTTTTGAAAGTATCGTAGGATCTGCTATTGACAGCATCGGTGAAGTGTCAATGATTATATAATCGAACTGCTTTCTCAGTTCCTTGAATATAAGTTTTGTTTTGGGAGACTCTAAAAGCTCCGTTGAATGTGTGGTTCTCTCTCCATGAGGCATTATATATAAATTTGAAAGCGAGGATTGATGTATGCATTCGCTCAACTCAACATCCTCTTTTATTGCATGAGACAAGCCCTTGCTCTTTTGCGGTATTTCAAAGATTCTGCTGATTGTCGGTCTGCGCAGATCACCATCGATTATGAGCGTGCGCTTATTCAGCTGAGAGAGCACAATTCCCAGATTAGCCACTGTAGTTGATTTTCCCTCTCCCTTGGTTGCTGAAGAGACAGTCATCATCTGATGTGGGTTTTCCTGCGAAAGATAAATTATATTTGTTCTTAAAATTTTGTATGATTCGCTTACAGGAGAACCTTCAGGAAGGTTTGTTATTATAGGAGATTTTGACGACTGGGGTTCCGATTTCCCGTTATTCTCAGTTTTTTTAAGAATCAATGGGACACTGCCTAATGTTTTTATCTTAAATTCTCTTTCTATTTCATCAATATCCTTAATGGTGTCATCAATATATTCCTTTAAAAGCACGCTTCCGATTGCTATTATAAGAGACAAAAAGAATCCGAGAATCAGATTTCTGCTTGTCTTGGGAAGTATTGGCTTTGTTGTCAGAACAGCTTTGTCAATTATACGCACTGCTCCGAGTTTTCCGGCCTCCGCGACTCTTGATTCTTCATATTTGCTTCGAAGCATAAGATAAAGTTCTTCAGACACTTTTTTATCCCTCTCGAGGCGGGCCAATGAAATTTCCTTGAGAGGAACATGTTTCATCTTTGCTTCATATTCTTCAACTGCAGTTGTGAGAGCATTCAGCATTGACTCTTTGGTCTTCATATCCACCTGCAGAGAGAGTATTTCATCAATGATTCCTTCTGAATACTCCACAGGATTGGCAGAGATATACCGTTCCTTGAAATTGGATTTGCTTGTTTCAACAATTTGCGCTTTTATGTTGCTGATTCTATTTTTGACTTCAATTATCTTCGGATGAAGAGAATCGTATCCCAAAGAGAGATAATACGCATAATTGGATTCAAGAGTCTCCAATTCGTTTATGGAGCGGGAAATGAAAGGATTTGAAGTATTGAAAATACCTTCTGCAAGAGCTTTCTGCGATTCATTCAGATTTTCCGTCAAAGCATTCAGCCTTGTCTTCGCAGTGTGAAGCTCAACCTCGATTGATTTTCTCTGCTGTTCATAAATTGATATTGTCTGAACTAAAATCTTTGTCTCCTCTGAAAGTTCAAGAATGGAGTTCCCCTCTTTGTATGTCTTCAGACGCTCCTCGGAATTTTTAAGTTCAGATTCAATCTTAGTCAGCTGTTCTTCAAGAAAATGCCTCACTTCGCTCAATTCGCCTCTCGTCATGTCAAGATTTATTGTGTGATACTGATTCACAATTAAATTCGTTATGTAATAAGCATTGAAAGGAGTCTTGTCCCTGTATGATATCCTTAGTATGTCAGTATCCTTTATCGGTATCACTGAGAGTCCGCTTTTAATCAAAGACATCTTTCTCTCTTTTGATAATTTCTGCGTTTTCAGATAAACTGAATCCGGTGTCGAATCGTTTTCAATAGCAGTGACTACTCTTTCTATCAGAGAGCGCGATTGTATCATCTCTATGTGATTATTAATCAATGTCTGGCGCGGATTCATCTCCCTTATCGGGAAGAAAGATAGGCCTTTGTCGCTGTTTTCAATCAGTACAGTGGAATTTGATTGGTAAACAGGTCTTGAAAGCTTTGTAAAAACGAATATGAAGACAAATACCGCCAAAAATACAGAAAGCAGAAGGAACCGGTTCTCCATCAGCAGATACCAGTAAGTTCTTAGTTCCTTTCCATCCTCTTCAACCAATTTTTCTTGCATCATATCTCCATTATAATTTTATTATGTTTTTACTCGAAATTCCCTTGAATCCGTTCCGAGTGTCAAAAATGACCTTTGAATGCTTTGCGTACCATTTGTAATCAAACTTTGTGTGATTTGTCAGAAGAATAACGCAGTCATAACTCTCAAGCTCTTTCTCCGAGATTGTATTTAAAACTCTTACTTTTTTGTGAGTTCCCCTCTCATCAATAAAATAATTCACCATAGGGTCTATCACAGACACATTCGCTTTATCCTCTTTGAGAAGATGATAAACTTCGAAGGATGGAGATTCGCGCAGATCATCAATATCCTTCTTGTATGCCATTCCCATAAGAAGAATTTTCGACCCGTTTATCGCGATTTTCCTTTTGTTTAATATTTCCGCGACTTTTCCCACAACGAATCTCGGCATATTTGTGTTTACATCAGACGAGAGTTCGATGAATCTGTTGTAGAAGTCATACATCTTCGCCTTCCATGACAGGTACATCGGATCAAGCGGAATACAATGTCCGCCTATTCCGGGTCCGGGATAAAACGGCATAAAGCCGAATGGTTTTGTAGATGCCGCGTCTATAACATTCCACATATCTATTCCCATTCTGTGGCACATAATCGCAAGCTCATTCACAAGACCGATGTTCACCGCTCTGAAAGTATTTTCAAGAAGCTTAACCATCTCTGCCTCTTCCGGCGTGTTTACAGGAATAACTTTTTCAATAACCTGTCCGTATAATGCCAATGAGAGGTCAGTATCCTTTTTTGTTATTCCGCCTATGACCTTTGGAGTATTCTTTGTATTGTATTTCGGATTTCCCGGGTCAACTCTCTCAGGAGAGAATGCCACAAAAATATCTTTACCGACTTTGTATCCCTCTTTTTCTATTTCATCCGCTATAAGCTCCCGAGTGGTTCCTGGATATGTTGTAGATTCTAAAACAACAAGCATATCCTTATGAAGATATTTTCTGATGCTGTTCATGGAGGATGTTATATAAGAGATATCCGGATCTTTGCTCTTCTGAAGAGGAGTCGGAACAGCAATTGAAATACAGTCGGTTTTTTTCGCAACGGAATAATCCGTTGTCGGAATAAAATTTCCTTTTTTGATGCACTCTCTCACTTCAGAGTCTTTCACATCTATAATGTAGGATTTTCCCTTTTTCAGCATATTTATTTTTTCTTCAAGTAAATCAATTCCGTAAACAGTAAAACCCTTCTTTGCGAATTCCACTGCGAGAGGCAGACCGACATAGCCCATTCCCACTACTCCGATTACCGCCTTCTTAGTCTTGATTTTTTCCATCAAAGCATTCATTGTTTTTCCTCCTGTTTAATGCACAATTGTTGCTTTTATATAATCCAAATATTCATCAATGTCAATAGAATTCGTCTCTTTCATTATAAAAGGAATAAAACTGTCCTGCGGGATTTTCTTCTCAGCATGAAACTGCCGCACTGAAAAAATATAAATCGCACCGTTTATCTGAAATATTTTTGGAGAATTGATATACAATTTTTCTGCATATCCTTTTTTGGACAGAGTGCAGAGATTGTCATTTACTTTTTTTGCTTCAAAGACCGAGACAACGGGAATTCCATCTTTTTTGAATATGGTGTAAGCATTTTTAATGTCATCGGAAGTTCTGTTGGGTGAAGTCGGTTGAAGCAGAATAACCGTATCCACATCTTCAAAAGAATATTTTTTTATAAGATATGATATGAGAGAGTCTGTAGTGGAAAAGCTCTTCGCAATCTTTTCAGGCCTGATGTCTGTTATCCCACCCTTCAGATTCATATTTTCTCTGATATTTGTAGATACAATTATTTCATCGCACACACCGCTCTTAAAAGCTCTCTCGCATGCTATCTCAATTAGATTCTTTCCCTTTATAGTAAGGAGATTCTTTCCTTCAATCCTTCTGCTGTCTCTTCTCGCAGGAATAATGCATTTAACCATATTTATCCGAACAGGATGTCATCCATTGATGAGCTCTCCGAAGAGGACTCCTTGGATGATTCACTCTCCATTTTTTTAAATGTTTTCTGAAATTCGCTTATCTGCCTCTCTTCTGCAAATTCTTTCACAGGAGATTTCTCAGAGGCAAAGTCAACATGCTTGACTGCAGGCTTCGACAATGTCTCAAATATATCCTGTCTTTTTTCTTCAGGATGTTTTTCTCTTTGGAATACATCAGTTGTCTTTTTCGATGCCTCTTCTGATTTTCCCATCCGCAATTCTCTTATCTCTGACTGCAGAATTTTGTTCTCTCTTAACAATCTCTCTGATGTCTCCTCAAGTTCCCTTATTTTCATAATGCCGCCTGCAAAAGATTTCTCTTCAGGAATCCTCTTTGCATTTTCAAGCTCCAGTTCTTTTGTCTTCCTGTGAAGGGATTCGATCTCCTCTTTCGCTTTTACAATCTGATTGTTCGTTCTTTGAAGAGATTCTCTTAGCTCCTTATTCTCTGAAAACAATTTGATCATCTCCGCATCAGCCCCAGATTTATCCTTTTCTGATGCATTGACTTCAGTGAGGCGCTTATTCTCTTCCGTGAGAGTGTTTATTTCTTTTTCAATAGAATTCTTTTTCTTAGAAAGTTCTTCAAGGTGGAGATTCTCTGCGTCAAGTTTGGAATCAATCTGTTCTTTATCATCTGTCGCCTTCTTCAATTCTCTCTGAAGAGAGCTGTACTGTTCCTGCATCTGTTTTTCTATTTTTGCTATCTTAACCATCTTTTGAGTTGTATCTGAGAGTTCCTTTTTCAGATTTTCAAGTTTCACCTGATCATCCACAAATCCCTGTTGCATCTCTTGTCTCTTCGAACTCATGCGGGCTATCTCAGTGTTCTTCGATTTCAATTCCTCTGTAACACTGCTTAATTCCTTTCTGTATGTAAGCAGAGTCTTCTCCTTGTCTGAAAGTTCACTCTCAATGTTCTTTTTAATATTCTCTATTTTTTCTATTCCAAGAACAGCCGCAAGCTTCCTCTCCTGATTCTTTCTGAGAACAATGATTTCATCCAGTTTGTTCTTTATTTTCAGAAGTTGATTGAGGCTCATTTTTGCTTCAATTACCTGAGGAGCATCATCCTGCAGAGGCTTGTATTCCCTTATATTGGGAAAATCAGTTTCGATTCTCTCCACCTTTTCATTAAGCTCCTCAAAATCCCTCTTCCTCTCTTCAATGATTGTTCTCGTCTTTATCTCTTCCGCTTTAAGCTCCTCTATCTCCTGTGCAAAACTCTCCTTCTGCAGTCTGACATCCTCTAAATCTACGGAAGCCATTTTTATGCTCATCTGCAAGCCGTTAAGCCTCTCCTGTGTCTCTTTCAATTCTGCTCCGCATTTGACTGCTTCCGACTCTTTTTCCTTCAGCCATTTTTCAAGTTCGTCTTTGTCTGACCTTAGGGAGACTGTCTCATTCTTCAGTTCTATCAGTTCTTCATCAAGAGCCTGCTTCTCCTTCTCCATATCTTCAATTGCAGAAGATACTCCCCTCATCCTGTCTTTAATCTCATTCTCTATATTGACCTCTCTGTCATGAAGCTTTGCAATTTTAGCATCCATTGACTCTATTTCTTTCTTCTTTGAATCAAATTCTTCATCTATAATGGCAAGCTGTGTCTCAGCCTCTTCCATTTTAATTTTCATCTCGGAAAATGCTTTTTCTGAGGATTCGTTTTTGTCCTTAATTTGCTTTTCAATATCCTCAAGAATCTCTTCCTGCTCAAGCACTTCCAATTTATATTTGTCAATTTCATTCATTATGTGCGTCTTCTCTTCTGTCTTCTTTGCTATCTCCTCCACAAGTGTCTTTCTTTCAAGCTCTTTTCCGTTGAAATTAGCGAGTATCATTTCAGCATTGGCTTTTAATTTCTCAAGCTCGCTTTTGTCTTCAATTATACTCTCTTTCAAAGACGAATCCTCTTCCTTGAGATCTTTTATACTCTTATCCAGTTCAATTTTTTCTTTCCTTGTCTTTTCAATATCGTTTATTAGAGCAGTCTTTTGTTTCTCATACTCAGCCATTTCATTCTTAATCTCCACATATCTGTCGGAGAAACCCGTGTACTCCTTCATTATTTCATCAAGTTTGTTTTGATTCTGTTTTATTGAGGTCTTTATATTTTCGATTTTCTCGCTTTCGGATTCAACCTCTGCCTCAAGAATCTTTTTCTTCTTCTCATTGGAATTTACCAGAGTATCTATCTCATTGAAGTAGGATTCCCTGTCTTTTATCTGTTTCTCTTTGTCGGAAAGCATCTTAATCGCATTTTCATAATCCGTTCTTGCCCTCTTAACTTTCTCCTGATATTCACCAAGCTGTGTTTTTATCTGGTCATATTCCGATTTTGATTCCTGCAGTTCTTTCTCAACCGACTCTTTCTCCTTCTTGATTTTATCTCTTTCCTTTTCATTCTGAGAAGTCTGATTCTTAATCTCCTCAGAATGCTTCTTTAACTCCTTTATCTTCTCTCCAATGTCCATCTCCTGATTCAGAGTCTTTCCCATTCCTGATTCAAGATTGTTCAAATATTCTCTCTTATCGCTTATTTTTCCTTCAAGGTCTTTAAGAGTATTCTTTTCTTCTTCAATTTTCTTTAATAAGATATCCTGCTCTTTCTTCGCCTTTTCAATTACTGTCCTTGTCTCCCTCTCCTGCTCTTTGTACTCCTCAAAATTGCTTTCAAGGTCAGAGCGCGATTTTTTCAGGTCTTCAATTGACTTTTTCAGAAAATTCAATTCATTCTCTGATTTTTCCTTTTCAAGTTTTATCTGATTAAGGTTAGTTCCCTCTCTGTCAATTTTGGATTTTGCCTCTCTAATCAATTCTTCAAATTCCTTTTTCTCTTTTATTGCAGTTTCAATACCATCATTGAGAGTCTGTTTATTATTTTTCTTTTCTTCAACTTCCTTTTTTATCTTCTGATATTCCGAGTCAACCTGATACAGTTTGTCGGCAGATTCTTTTTCAAGGAGTTCAAGTTTTGTTTTCTGCTTTTTATACTCCTCCGATATTCTTGATAATTGGCCTTTCTCCCTTTCTATATCCCTTCTGACGGCATTTAATTGTCTGCCATTGTCAGCAATTTTTTCGCGCAGTTCCTTCTCTTCGACTGATTTCTTCATTATTATCGAGACCAATTCGTTCAAACTCTCTTCATCTGCCTTTATTGTGGCAGTATCTAAAATTCTGTTTTCAACTGCAGGTTTTACAGTATCGGAGTCAAAATCGACCATCTCCTCTTTTCTTCCGAAATTGTCGGTCTCTTCAACAAGAGTCTCTTTTGCCGGTTCCTCTTCGGGAGTCATATCAATCGCATCAAGCATGTCAGAAAGCCCCTCTGTTTCAATTTTGTCTGACATACTCTCTTTTTCCGCAACCGCAGATTCCTCCTCAGTAATTGAAGCACCTTCTTTTAAGTCATCCAAAGAAATTTCTTTTATTTGCTCTGTTTCAATTATCCGAGAAGCGGCTTTTGGCTCTTCTATCATTGTTTCAGTCTTATCTTCTTCAGTTTCAAGAACTATTTCTTCAGAGTCCCCGATTTTTATGTCAGTCGGAGCATCTGCATCCAAATCGACATCTTTTATATATGTCACATCATTATCTTCGCTTTCAAGCTTCCCTATTCCGTCCACAAGAGAATCAAGAGATTCTGTCTCCATAATACTTTCAGCTGACTTGACTTCCTGTTCAATGCCGCTCTGTTCAGGCATCTTCTCCTCTTTCTCTGCTTCAGTCCTTTTTATTTCCGGTGTTTCATCATTAATTTCAATCCCAAGATGAGTTTCTTCCTGAACCGCATCCAGAGAATCAGTCAAATCCATTAAATCCGAAAGGGTATTCTCTAAATTGTCTTCATTCTCTTCTTTTTTAATTTCTTCCGCAGAGACAGAGAGTCCTTCAGTTTTAGATTCATCAGCATCCTGCGCTGAAGCTTTATTGTCCTGCATTTCATCTATTGAATCAAGCATATCCGTGAGGGAATCTATGGATGATTCATCAGTCTCCGCTTGTGTTTGAGAATCAAGATCGGAAATTATATCCTCCAAACCTGAAGAGATATCTTCAATTGTCTCATCTTGGCTATCCGTCTTGTCCTGCTTGAGCACAGCTCTCTCTTTTCTGTCTAAGGAAGCGGGTTTTATCCCGCGCCTTTTCTTTTTCAGGACAATCGGCGCAGATTTTTTATCGGATTTTTTTTCATCGTCTCCGTTTTTCTTAAAAAACATAAATCCCCCTTTTAACTTCTGGGATGATATGCATTATAAATCTCTTTTATGAATTTTCTGCTCACATGAGTGTAAATTTCAGTAGTGATAATGCTTGAATGCCCCAGCATCTCCTGAACTGACCTGAGGTCCGCTCCTCCTTCAAGAAGATGAGTCGCGAATGAATGTCTTAAAATATGCGGGTGAAGATGAATCTTCAGACCTGCCTTTATCGACCTCTCCTTGAGTATGTTCCACACTGACATTCTGCTGAGCTGTCCGCCGAATCTGTTAAGGAAAAGATATTTTGACTGTTTGGAATTTAAAACAGGCCTTGAAGAAGCAAGATAATTATTAATCGCCTTTATTGCAGTTGAGCTTATAGGTATTATCCTCTCCTTCATTCTTTTTCCGAGAACAATGACAAACTCTTCTTTGAAATTTATTGATTCCATTGTGAGATTGACTGACTCGGAGACCCTCAGACCGCATGCGTAAATTGTTTCAAGAAGAGCTCTGTCCCTTAAAGACATCCAGTCATCTCCCGATATTGATTCAAGAAGCAGATTTATCTCCTCCATTGTCATTGAATCCGGAAGATTCTTATTCAGTTTCGGGGTCTCAATATTCTCCGACGGATTTTTTTCTATTTTGCCTTCAGAGAGGAGAAACATGAAAAAATTCTTTATGCTTGTCAGTTTTCTTGATAGTGTCGTATGCTTCGCGTCAAGGTCAAGCAGACTCTTCATGAAAGACATTATATCTTCCGATTCAGTTTTTTGAATATCCGTATTCTTCTCTTTCAAGTATTCCATAAACTGCTTTATATCCTTTAAATAAAATTCCACAGTCTCTTTTGAGCAGTTTCTCTCAGAGAGAAGATATGAGGAATACTCTTTAAGTATTGAAATGTCAAAAGATTTCATACGAACTTCCTCTGCTTGGAATCTCCACATTATTGTATCCGTTCATTTTCAGACTATTGGTAAATGCATCCATCTGGCTTGATTCGCCGTGGACCAAGAATATCTTCTCAGGAGTTGTCTCCTTTACATGCCTCATCAGGTCGTTTTTATCAGCATGCGCGCTGTATTCATTCATTATGTAAACATCAGCTCTCACCTGAAACTCTTCAGAGAATATCCTCACCCTCTTTTCATGGTCTGCTATTCTTCTTCCAAGTGTGTTTTCAGCCATAAATCCTGTTATCAGAATTGTATTTTTTTTGTCTGTTATATTGTGCTTCAGATGATGCAGGATTCTCCCTGCTTCGCACATTCCGCTTGAGGATATTATTATGGACGGCTTCTTAAGCATATTCAGCATCTTTGAATCTTCCACTTCGGTTATATAGTGGAGATTTTCAAATTCAAAGGGATTCTGATTATTATTGAATAATTCCATCATCTCTTTATCATAGCATTCAGGATGATTCTTAAAAACATCAGTCGCATTTGAACTGAGAGGAGAGTCGACATATATTCCTATTTTCGGGATTCTGTCATCCTTCTGCAGATTAAAAATGTCAAAGAGCAATTCCTGTGTGCGGCCCACAGAGAATGACGGAACTACAAGATTTCCCTTTTTCCCTCTGGTCTCTTCAATTATTCTTTTCAGCTCATCCTGAGACATCTGAATATTTTTATGGCTACGATCTCCGTAAGTGGTTTCCGTTATCAGAATTTCCACATCACCCACTCTGTCCGGATTTCTTATTACAGGCATGTGCTCCCTTCCAAGGTCGCCTGTAAAAAGAATTTTCTTGCCCTTGAGTTCGAAAAGTATCTGAGCTGACCCGAGAATGTGGCCTGCCTCTATAAAAGAGAATTTCAGATCATTGTCAATATTTATGGTTTTGTAGTAGCTGATTCCTTTTATGTGCTCTATCGCATGCTCTGCATCCCGAACTGTATAAAGCGGCTCCTTTAAAGGCTCATTCTTTTTTTTCAGCTTTTTATTAAGGTATTCAATATCCTTCTCATGAATATGTCCGCTGTCTCTCAGCATCAAATCGAGAAGGTCGCGCGTCGCATCTGTTGAAATAATGTCTCTGTTGTATCCCTGTTTTACGAGGTTCGGCAGATTGCCGCTGTGGTCTATATGGGCATGTGATATTATAACCATATCTATTGATTTCGGATCAAAGGGGAAATTTTTATTTATCTCTTCGCTCTCGCTCCTTCTCCCCTGATGAAGTCCGCACTCCACAAGAATCTTCTTTGAATTATGCTCTATTAAGAACATGGAACCTGTCACTGTGCGCGTTGCTCCGAAAAATGTTATTTTCATATCAGTACCTGTAAAGAAATATTTTCTTCATGCTGTTTTCAAATAAGAGTTTTTTACCGCATTCTCCGTGCCCCGGATATATCATTGAATCCATCTTCAGTGCTGTCCAGAAAGATCGCACTGAAGCGACTAACTGGAGAGAGTCGCCGCCCGGAAGGTCTGTCCTTCCAAGTCCTTCTGTAAAAATCAAATCCCCTGAGAAAAAGAAATTTCCTGTTATTAAAGTGATTGAGCCGGGAGTATGACCCGGAGTCTCTTTTACAAAAAACCTGTTCTCCCCAAGTTCAAGATGGTCATTATTCTTAAGCACTATATCGCTTTTTGGCGACACATAGGATATGCCGACAAATTCGGACATGTTCAGAGCGGGTGATGTCAGGTATTCCGCATCCTCAGCTCCAATGCATATCAAAGGATTATATTTCTCCTTCAAAAACTTATTGCCTGAAATATGGTCAAAGTGCCCGTGCGTATTTACTATGTATTTGACAGTCAATTCCCTCTCGTCAAGGTATTTTGAAATCGCCTTTCCGTCCGCAGGGTCTATCACTATGCAAGTATTATCCGGAGTGTTGCTTATTATATGGGTATTGGTGTCAATCTCACCGTTTAATATGGTATCTATCCTAAAACTCGCATTAAGGTTTCTCATAACCTTAAATAATATCATATATTTATATTATTTCAAGATAAATTTATACAAATGAATTGTCGAACAAAACTGACCGTATTATGTAAAGTTGAAATGAATAAAATTGAATCTTAAAAGCATATTTTAAATCTAATATAATTTTCACTTTTTTATGACAATGATATCTATTATAAATTTATATTGTATTTTTATCTTATCAAAAAATGCTTTTCTTTGATTGTTCTATTATTCTCTTTCAGTTTTATAAAGTATATCCCGTTCTTCAAGTGTCTGATGTCTGTTTTGTGCGTTCCGCTTGCTTTTGATTCTTCTTTGATTACCTCTCTGCCTGATATGTCATAAACTGTCAATGTGCCTTGTGTATTTGTATTCCATATTATGTATTGATTTTGTATTTGCATTTTTAGCTCATGGCTCACAGCGCATGGCACAAGGTTTTTTGCGCACGGCTCATGGCTCTCTTCTATCCCATTCACTGCCACCGAGTCTTCAAAGATTCTTGTGCATTCATCTCCAACACTCTGGCCGCAGCCGCTGAAGATTATCTCATCATAGCCGTTCTTATTAAAGTCATGACACTTTATATGGCTCTGGATTGTATTGTATGTAGGGTCAGTGTATTCCCAGCTCATTTCAAACTGATTGTCTCCTGTTGACTCCCATACCTCTATATGTCTCCCGCCACATATCACAAGTTCATTCAAACTATCCCCATCAACATCTCCATAATCCATATCCCCTGCATACACTAAGCTGTAATCTGTATCTACTTCAAAGTCTCTTCTCCATATTGTATCATACACTCCCGTGCCGCTTGTGTCCTCATAAATTATAAATGCATAAGAATTAGGTGGACCTAAATAATTTAGTTGATATTTCATTATCTCATTTGTTCCATCTCTGTCTATATCAGGTAATATCAATAGCGCCCTAGATCCATATCCTCCTTCAGTTAATGAATCCTGTTTTATGAAAGTGGTATCTGATAAATTTTCTGATTCAAAGAAATACAAATAATTCTCCGGTGATGTTATCACCATCTCTGTTAATCCATTTCCATCTATATCACCAATATCCATTGCACTTTGTACTCTTGTACTTTCTGCAAATGTATTCAATATTTCATACTGATTATCTCCCGTACAGGTAAAATAATACCAGCCATAACCATTAGTCGGTGTTGTTATTTCAGGTATGCCTCCACCATAAATCCTTTCTATTCCATCACCTTTTAGATTGTTGGAAATGCTTAAGTAATAAACAGATCTATACAGTGTATCGGATTGCCATACTAAATTGTCAAAAAATGATGTGCTGTCAATCTGCTCTAATATCATCAGATGCATATATTCATCATCTCCTGGCATCCCAATAAGCAAATCTTTGAGTCCATCTTGATCAAAGTTACCAGTGCCTGAAGTCCATATAAGATTCGTATCTACAATGGAATCAATCAATACATAAGTATTTTCACTTTGGTATTCATAAAATAATATTTTTCGTCCATTATTTATTATAAGCTCTTCATCAAAATCATTATTGTAATCAGATATTTGTTGTCTTGTAAAAGACATACTTGGATGCACCCCTCTCTGTATATAACTTATCTCTTCAAATGATTCTGCGCGTGTTTTCAAGAATAAGCATAATGTAATAAAAAACAATAATCTAAATATTTTCATTTTTTTCCTCATATAATAATGGAGCGGAATAAATCAATTAATTTATTCCGCTCTCATTAATTAGTGTTTTGTTACTTTATTATATTTATTCTGCTTGTCTCTGTCTCATCTCCATTCTTTAGAACTGCGAAGTAAACTCCGGTTTTATAGATATTGCTCAATTTTATACTGTTTGTTCCTTTGTTTACTTTTGCAATTATAGATGTTACTTCTCTGCCTGAGACATCATACACTCTTACTTCAACATTGACTTCTTTTTCGGATGTATAATTAATAGATACTTTATCTTTGATCGTAAAGATATTTTTGTTTATCTCTTTTGATTCTGTTATTGGTGCAAATATCTTTATCTTATTTGATACTGCAACCACTTCTTCTCCGTCTGTTTCGTACTGGTAAACCAATACCTCTGCATCTCTATTTGGGTTGCCTCTCTTCCTGTCTATGCTTACAACAATGCTGTAATCCTGATATGTCTCCTTTGGAAGTGTTATCTCAGTAGTATCAGGTCTGTTGGTATGTCCTGTTACTACTGCATATACTTCTCCGTCTATCTGGATTATCTGTGGCTTTACTGGGCTTCCCTCCGAGGTAATTACCTTAACCGTATAATTCATCTCAGGATTGAGTCCGTTTATTGTTGTATTAAGTTGTTCAACAGGTTCTTTAACTGCTATGTATTCATAAAGAGGAGATGTTGTTACCGTTTCTACTGTATCCTCCGGTTCCGATTCGATAAATGTAAATGCAGTAGGATAATAGTCCCTTGTCATCCATTTAATCCTATAGTTCCCGTTGCTTCCTTCACTCCATATATGATAGCCTCTTACCTTCGTCATCAATAAAGGTTTTGTCTCAAATTCAGTCGTATGTATTGAGTCTGCTCCTGTATATACACTTATATCGTTTCCGCTGTAGTTGGTTATGAGTTTGTTGCTGTTATTGATATAGTTTATGAATATACCGTTGCTTGCTTTGGGATACTCATTCTTTCCCATTGTTACATTCACCTTTACTGCATTTGCATCAATTATTCCTTTACTCAATTTTCTTCTGTATATGTCTTTTGTTTCGTCTGTATTTACCGCCTCATATACAAATGATGTTGCATCTCCATAATAATCTGTTGTAGGTGCATTACAAATTTGGTTGGCGTTGCTGACTGTAGTTGGCTGAGTCCATTGCATAATGTTTGTGTTCCAAATCTTAGCTATGTAGTTTGTTGATGTATCTATAAATCCTATTACTTGTGCGGTAAAATCTGTTGTATTATACAATGAAAACACAGGTGATTTCACAGGAACTTTATCATATTCACCCAAATAAGATACAATAGTGTCATAGTAAATACCGTCTGTATTCAACTCATTCATGCTTGTTAATATGTAATCTCCCTCTTCTCTCTGAAGATAACTATGATTTATGTATCCAAGATATGTCTGGCTTGTCGTACTATTATAACCCAGAACCGGCTCGCTCAGCAATATCGCAGGATTTACCAATGTATCCTCAGGTATCCACGGACTTGATTTGATAGAATAACTGTAAGAGCTCATCCCATCTCTCCATACTGCTATCAGTCCGCTCGCAGTTCTTGTTAGTACTGGCTCAGTTCCTCTGCCCAATACCTCAAGATCCCATGTCTGTCCAAAATCTATACTCCTTCCATACACCACACTTTCACCTGTCGTATAAACCATGTCCATCTCGTCAGTTTTTAGCTTTCTTACTATATGCTCCTGATTGTTTGTTCCGAAGGTTTCAGAAGTATTGCTCCACATATATGCGCCTATTGTTGACCTGTATGCAACATATCCCACTCCGTCGATTGTAAGTTTCAGCGGTCTGTTGCTATTCAGATATGCCGGTATGAAAACCCATCCATACTCATCCGTTATCCCCTGATAATAGAATCCTCCCGGTTGATTGTCTGTCAGTGTTACTGTCAAGCCCGGAATTCCTGTTATTCCCTTCGTTTCATCTTCTCTTGATGCCTCTATATATATCATATTATCCTTTATTACAGGAACCTCTGTCGGCTTCCCAACACGCTCAATCACCTTATAATCGACATCTATTTCATGTCTCTCTATCTGTGTTAGCTCATTAGTATTTTGAACCACAAAATAGTATGGCAGTGTATCTGTAGCAGTAAAAGCAATTCTAATTACTCCATTTACATCGGCACTCTTTTCTGCTGTTATAATCTGTCCCTTATTATTCTCAATATGTGCTGATGCATTTGTAAATGGATTACCATCTGTACATCTCGTTAATCTGATGCCCACTGTATCTAAAAATTCATATTTCACTGTTCGGTCAACAATCTGTGATACAAAAAAACTGTCCATGTCAGGTTCACTACTTATATCATTGTAGTCGCTCGTATGCTCTTGCACAAATTGCTTTTCAGTATATATGTATACTCTTATCGGTTTTGATGTATCTTCAAATCTAAAAGTGTCACCCAATATTATATAATTGCCATTTTGAATGTTCATTATTATTGCTTTTTCTGGAGCTTGTTCAGTTTGATTACTTGTTGTATCATATTTTACGATATTGTTGTTTACAATTATTCGCCAGTAATAATGATTGACACCATCACGCCCCCTTCCTCCTGTTAACTGTATCCCTATTGAATTCCCATCATTTAAATGCAATTCTAGTGTGTTATAATTATACAGATTATACCAATTATATACCACTAATTGAATATTGCCATGATCGAAAAGGGCATTTGACAGTAATTCCGGTATCTCCTGATAAACTCCACCTCTTATTAAATGAGTATCTGCCGGTAAAAAAACTTTTAGATATTTATCTTCTTCATATATATCTATTCCACTAATTGAATTAAACACCGTCCACTTGGAATCAATTATACTATCATTGAATCCATCTGAGATATTCTTTATTAAATCTGCTTGTAAATTGCCGATTGGCAATAATGATAACAACATCAATCCAGCCAATACTAACATAAATCGTAAGTATCGGGGGGGGGGGGGGTTAAACGCTTTTCGAAATTGTTCATACTTTCCTCCTTTGGTTAAATTCAAAATATTATAGTAAATTTATTTTACCTTGTCAACTGTATTGAAGTCCTTTCATAATTCTGGTTACCGTGGACACACACTAAACCAGTCGAAGGATGAATTCTCATTTTCAGAGAATGTCATGATATATTGATTCTTTTCAGATACGGTAATAAATTCTCCTTTTGAAGGACTAAAGAGTATTCTGCTCTTTTCAATCACATTTCCCAAAGAATCAATTGTTGACAATTTCACTGTGATTCCATCTGATTTTTGAACTCTTTTATCAGGAAAGAATACTATCTCAAAGGTGTCATCCGCCTCTGCATTAAAAATCAGAGTGTCATCCAAATAGGATGGAATGACTATTTTTCCGTTCCAAAAAACAACTCTGTCAATATATTTCAGAATGTGCGGATTTGCTTTCTCTCTATATTCATATTTGAAGCATTTTATCGAATACTCATTTGAAATCGAAAACGGAAGTATCCCGTACATTGATGTGTAATATCCGGATTTCCCCTCTTTTGACAACAGCTTCACAGGAAAATTAAAGAGGGACTCTGCTTCAATCAATTTAAGATGCAAAGCAAGATATGAAATGTCAGTCATATTCTCTATAAGAGAGACATACAAAATATCCGATTCCTTCATTTTCGAACTCTTCAACAAAAACGGTTCTGCCCGACTCTTCTCTGCCACAGTTCTAAATCCCCATTCTCCCAAGAAGTATTCTTTTGCATCAGATGAACAGTTTTCTTTGCTGTCAAACTGCAATTTGCTATAACTGTTCGTTTGTATTAAATCGCTTGTCAGAAGAAGAGATGTCAGGAGTAAACTTGAAAATATGCCGAATGAAAGAAACTTCAGTCCGTTGTCTTTGAAGAGTATTATTGCCAAAATAATGAAATATGCAAAGAGGTACCTTCCTATAACCATAGGAAAGAATAAGACTATAGCGGCTCCTGTTCCGGCTGTTAGAAGAAGCATTGCCTTTCTCTCTCTGCTTTGAAACATTGACGAACATGCGTTAATTCCTGAAAAGAGAAGAAGGAAGAGAGTGACTTTCGAAAAAGGATTTCCCGCTGAAGATGAATATGCAAAATAGAGTATTAAAGTCAGTAGAAGAGAGACAATTCTGAATTTGATTCCGCCTTTAACTTTTTTGAAAACCTCAGGAAAAGCAAACAGACCTGTTAAAACCAGAAGAGCAAGAAATTTCTCAAATGTCTTATGGTAATTGAATATTTTTTCAGACCCGTACCATTTTATCGACCTGAACAAAGTGGGGGCAAGCTGATAATGGTTCAATAAGAGAATCACAAGCAGAGTGAAAACGAACAAGAGTGCAAGAAGAAACATATTCTTTTTATCCCTGCTCTTTTCAAATGCCAAAAAGCAGATAGGAAAAAGAATAAAAGAGACATAAGAGAAGAGAAGAGAGAGAATTGAAAAAACTGAGAATAATATAAAATTAAAGATTCTTCCGTCTTCGTAAAATCTGATTAAAAAATAAATTCCGAAGATCATAAGAACAAAAGCGGGTATATCAGCCATGAATGAATTGGCATAGACTCCTATAGCAGGAGAAAAAAGAATAAGAGCAGTGACAGCAAGAGGATGCTTCGTTTTGAAATACTTCAGTATTGCCTCAAGAGGAAAGAGCATTGATGCAAATAGCATGTAAATAAATATATGGACAAATCTGTGCGAAAAATTCAGTCTCTCAAGGAGAGCATAAAAAAGTATCGGCACAATGGAATGCGTCCCGTCCGTTATTTTTACTGTCTCTCCGTGAAAAGGCCAGTCTCTGTCAAGAAATGCCCTTACCCCGTTTTCAGAGATGAATTTTCCGTTGCCAATATAAATAATATCATCATAATTCATCTCCCTACTTGAGAATATGCAAAAAAAGGATATAATAAACAGAAATAATAAAAACCGTTTGACCATGTCAAGATTATAACTTTGAATTTTGATGTGTCAATACGAATGGAGGTCTTATGCTCTTGGATTCCAGAATTTCAAAATGGGCTCAGACAATAGTAAATTACTCGGTTGAAGTGAAACCCAAGCAGAAAGTGATGATAAGGGGATCTTATGCGGCTATGCCGTTGATTAAGGAAGTGTATAGAGAAGTAATCAAAGCGGGTGGGCTTCCTGATTTCCGCCTCTCTGAAAGCGAACTCTCAGAGATATTTTTAAAAGAGGCCTCAAACGAACAAATAATGTATGTCTCTCATCCTGAAGAATGGATTATAGAAAATTATGATGCATTCATTAATATAGGCGGGGAAAACAATCTCAAATCCCTGTCGTCTGTTCCTTCGGAAAAAATAAAAATACTTATGCAGGCAAAAAAGAAATTGAATGAAATTTATTTCAGCAGAGCGTCAAAGAATGAATTAAAATGGGTGATAACGCATTATCCTACAAACTCGTCTGCTCAGGAGAGCGGAATGTCATTAAATGATTTTGAAGATTTTGTCATAAGCGCATGCTATCTTGACAAGGAGAATCCCACAGAGGAGTGGCGAAGAGTGAGCAGGATGCAGGACAAAATAATTGATTTTCTCAAGAATAAAAAGAATTTCAGGTATGTTTCCAAAGATACGGATTTGTCATTCTCTGCTGAAGGGAGAAAATGGATCAATTCTGACGGAAGGCATAATTTCCCCTCGGGAGAGGTGTTCACAAGCCCTGTTGAGACAAGCATAAACGGCAGAGTCAGATTCTCATTCCCTGCGATATATTCGGGAAAAGAGATAGAGGATATCAGCATGGAGTTTAAAAACGGAGAGATAATACGCGCCTCCGCAAAGAGAGGAGATGAGCTTCTTCAGACGGTTCTCTCTGTTGATGAAGGCGCAAGAAGAGTGGGAGAGGCCGCAATAGGAACAAATTACGGCATAAATAAATTCGTGAAGAATATGCTCTTTGACGAAAAGATCGGAGGCACGATTCATATTGCTATAGGAAACGGATTTGAAGAGGCGAACGGAAAGAACAAATCTGCGATTCACTGGGACATGCTTTGCGATATGAAGGAGCAGGGCGAAATATACGGCGACGGAGAGTTGTTTTATAAGAACGGAAAATTTTTAATAAAAGGAGTGGTATTATGAACCAGAAGAATCTGAATATCAAAATAGAGAAAGATGTGGCAGAGGGAAAATACGCGAATCTTGTGCTGACAGTTCATTCACAGTCGGAATTCATACTTGATTTTGCGAAGATGCTACCCGGGCTCACTGAGGCATCTGTGCACACGCGCATAATAATGACTCCGTCGCATGCCAAGATGCTTCTGAAATCCATTGAGGAGGCAATGAAAAAATACGAATCCACATTCGGAGAGATTAAAATTGATGAGCATGCGAAAGACGGAAAGAGCATAGGCTTCACAAACAATTAGATTCTGACTGCCTGATATATAAGCAGAGCAAAAGATAGGATAGCGCTGAATTTGAACTGCTTGTTGAGGGTGAGGATTATTATTCCGAAGAGAAACGCAAATAGAAATGCGTCGATGTTTAAATTGAAAAAGAGAGGAAGCTTCTCGGAAAATAGAATTATCCTTTCAATGAAAAAATAAAGAATTCTGACAGGAAGACAAAGAAAAGAGAGAATCGGAATCAGAGAGAGAAGAGAGAGAGGAAGAATCAAGTTGAAGAACGGGAGGAGAAGAAGAGTGAAGAAGGGCGATCCTATTGAGACATATTTGAATCTGAACATCATGAATGGAAATGTAAGAAGCAGTATCAGCATTGATGACGCGAATATTTTATATATTGAATGCTTTGGCGAAAAAATCCTCGAAGTCATAAAGAGCCCGTAAACAGCTATGAATGAGAGAATAAACCCCTCGTCATAAAAATTTCTCCTGTTCAAAACGAGCATTACAATCATTGAAATGATAAGCATATTTTCATTATCGGCATCTCTTGAAAACATCTGTCCGAATATGATTATTGAGATGAAGAGCACTGCCCTCATAACAGGCGGATTGAGATATGTGAGAAATCCATAAAAGATGATAAGAGACATTCCTATAAGCATTTTTATTCTTTTGGGCAGAGGAAAAGGAAAGAGAAAGACCATTATTAAAGCAAAAATAACAGTAGTGTGCTGTCCGCTTATTGCAATCAGATGAATTACCCCGCTGTGCAGAAACCCCTTCTTCAAATCGCTGTTAAGGTCTTTTCTGTAACCCCAAAGAAGAGAATTGATGAATCCGTTTATTTTATCGTCAGGATAAAGAGTTTTTACTCTGTTTATGAGAATTGTCCTTATTCTCTCCACTCCGCGCGTGCTCTTGACAGAATCAATAATGATAGGGGATGCGGTATATCCTATTCCGCTCTCCAAAAGATATTTTTCATAATCAGTATTGCTCTTTATTTTTTTTATTCGGAAAGATCCGTATATTCTGTCCCCTTCAAAGAGGGAGACTCTTGTCCTTAAAAGCATCTTCGCATTCCCTGTACCCGCAATGTAATCATATCTTAATGCCCTCTCAACTCTCATATCAGTAACATAATCATTTTCAGGTATGTTCACTCTATCTGTCTGCATCGAGAGAATAAATCCTGCAAGCACTGCAAGAGCGACAGAGAGCGCGATGATAAATCTTTTTTTGAAAATCAATAGGGATATGAAAATGAGAGGAATGAGAACAGATGACAGTGCTGTCTTTATGAAAAAACCGGAGATGAGAGAAAAAAGAATATAATAAAGAGGATTACCCATCAAACGTATAAGACGGGGGAGAGCTCCTGTGTGAGGCGCCTGATTTCATACCTTGCCAATCCGACATTCTGCTCTTTTCCTGACAATGCGTAGTAAATGTAATACTCCTTTCCCACCATTGCAGTTACAATAGTCATTTTACCCGTTATCAGTATTATCTCAGCCATAGCTCCCGCTCCTATCTCCCTTGAAATCTTCTCCGCGGTTGTCGCAAGAGTCGCCAACTCCGCATCCGCCAGAGATAAATCCGATTGGTCATTCTTTGTATATGATGACAGGGCAATGCCGTCTATCCCCACAAGAGAGACAGCCACACAGCCTGTAATTTTCATTCCCGATTCTTTTAATACAACATCAAAGTCCATTATTTCCTCCTGAAAATCATATCTAGCAATCCCTTCTTTTTCGGCACATACTTCTGCCTCATAAGATACGCTCTCTTGCTTCTCGGATTAACGCTGAATGTCTGCTTTATAAGCTCCTGCGCCTTATTCTTCTCATTATTCATAAAATACGCCTCCGCAAGATTGAGCATAAAATCTTCATCCGAAAACATGGATTGCGTCACCGCCTTGTCCATCAGGTCAATTCCCCTCTTCTTGTCCTTTCCGCTCATAAAGAGCGCATATCCGAAATAAGAGTAAAATTCCTGAGACGGCTGTTTGTTTGTATATTTGTAATTATTCTCAAGCCTCTCATAGTATTCAAGAGCCTCTAAGTATCTGTGCTCCTTTATTCTTTTTTTCGCCCGTATGAAATAATGTTCGAATTTTTCATCCATCTTCTTCTGCTCGACATCTATGCCTTCATTGAATTTTTTCAAGTTTGAATCATACTCTTCCCTCTTTTTTTCATCCGACAAAACTTCGTATGCCTCCGATATGTCGGCGAACATACCTGTATCCTCTCCTCCATCCTGATTAACTTTGTCCGGATGATACCTCTTGGCAAGCATGATATATGTTTTTTTTATCTCAGCTTTGCTTGCTTTGGACTCTACATTTAAAATTTCATAGTAATTTTTCATAATTTATTATTATATCAAAAGACAGACAATAGTCAATTGTATTTGTCAATGAAATGTTTTCATCTATTTTGGGAGGCTAAGGCATTTTCCCCTTTACTTTTTAGAAGATTCACATATAATTTTTTCATTATGAAGAAACTTGATATATTGCTTGTCTCTGACCCTTATTATCCTTACCCTTCGGGAATCTCCGAATATACATTTTATCTGGCAAAATACCTGAGGAAATTCGGAAATAATGTAACTGTGCTGACAACACATTACAAAAACGAAATTGAAGATGACCATGTTATCAGATTCGGAAGAGTTCTGATGATTCCAATGAACAGGTCATACGCGACAATGTCTTTCGGGCTTGATATACCTGCGAAGGTGAAGAATCTGCTTCATAATAATCATTATGATATAATTCATCTTAACGGACCCTTTCCTCCGTCAATTTCATTCTTTGCACTTCATTATTCAAAATCAGTCAATATATCCGCATTCCTCAATGCCGGATTCTCTTTCAATTCTACAGGGGCATCAATTGCAAAATTCCTGTACGGGAAATATCTGAAAAAAATAGATGGGCTTTTTGCCATATCTGAAACGGCAAAGAAGGCTATGGAGCCGTATTTTCCCGGAGAGTATGCGATTATTCCCGCAGGAGTGGATACTGAAGTCTTCAATCCGGATGTTAAAGAAAGAAATGATTTGAGAGAGGGATACCCGAGAGTTCTCTTTCTCGGACGGCTTGACGAAAGAAAAGGCGTGATTGTAATGATAAATGCTTTCAAGAGTCTTTTGAAATTAAAACCCAAGGCACAGCTTGTTATAGCTGGAAAGGGACCTCTTGACAATGAAGCGCGCAATTTGGCAAAGCACTTGAAAATAGAGGACTCTGTCGAATTCAAAGGATTCATTCCTTTCGGAGAGATTCCGTCATACTATAAATCTACGGACATTTACTGCTCACCGGCTTTGGGCGGAGAGTCATTCGGAATAGTTCTTCTTGAGGCAATGGCAACAGGAACTCCGGTTATTGCATCAAACATCCACGGATACTCTCAGGTTGTCAAAGATAATGAAAACGGGTTATTGTTTGAAACAGGAAATGAAGATGACATTGTGAAAAAGATAATTCAGATTGCAGACAATAAAGAATTGAGGGATAAGTGCATAAAAAACGGTTTCATTCTTGCAGACAAATACTCATGGGAGAATGTGGCAAAACAGATTGAATCCTTCTATATATCCCGCCTTAAAAGGTAAATACTATTCAAAATTTTATCGAAAACTGCTGACTATATAAGGCCCATTCAATTTGATGCATTTTAATGTTTTGCATTCGCAAGCATTTTTAGGGTATCATAATAACCAAAATATTTCTTTTCAAATTCTTCATAATCTTTTTTCTCAGTAATCCATATAATTGTGTAATATTCTTTTGCTCCGCTCCTCACCAATGCTTCAAATCTGTGGTTACCGTCATTTAGTTCAAATGTGTCATCGTAATACCCGATTATCAGAGGCGGAACATCCCATCCCTCTTCTATATCATTCTGCATCCTTGCCACTTTTTTTTCAAAACTTTCTGTATCAGTGCGAAATCTCATGTTCTCTTCAGTCCCGCAACACCTTTTAAAAAGATTTAGCGGCATCTTTACAGGATACATATAATATCTGTGTGTCAATTTTAAGCCCTTTGAGAATCCTTCATTACTCCCCTCACCCAAAAGAAATTCATGTATCCATTCTTCCAACTGTCCTTTATCCGCTCTCTCTATAGCATCCTTCAATGAAAACTCTTTCTGCATTTCTCTTCTCCTGACCATTATATAATGCGCATCTTGGAATATTACGAAACAATTTAAATAGTAAAAAAGTAAAGCGCCGAGATAACAGTTTTTTCATTTCGCTATGCGAAATACGACCTATTTATTTTATGGCTTCCTCATTATAAACAAATATTTAAAACCTCTTAAATAAAAATTAAACTGCCTTGCTCTGTTGTGCCAAACTCCCGTGTTTGACGTTTGATTGTGTCTTGTTAAACAAACAATATCCATTGGCTCAAAATGTTTTTCCAATCTTTGCCACATCAAAAATCCAACAGCCGTAAATTTCTTTTTAATCCATTGATCGGCAATAACCCAGCCCATAACTTTTCCGGGTTTCAAAATTCTTGCAATTTCGGAAGCGGTCTTTTCCAATTCATCATAAAATTCTGTTTTCTCGCAAGAAATTTTACCGATACATTCCTTGTTGTCAGAATAGTTGATATTGTCGGAGTATGGCGAATCAATAAAAACAAAATCAACAGAATTGTCCGCAAGCGGGATTTTCCGAGAATCGTTTTTAATTACATCGGGTCTAACAATATTCAAATCATAACCGATTACTTTTCGGTTCAATTCTTTTGCAACATCAATCGTTGTTCCGCTCCCGCACATCGGATCGACAACTAAATCACCTTCTTTGGTATATCTTTGGAGTAAATTCCAAATGACAAAAGCCGGCGTTACGCCATTGTATTTATTGTTTCCATGTGGCTTGTCGCCATAATTTTGTCTCGGAAAATCCCAAAGTGTTGTTGATTCAATAATCAAGTCAGACATATTTTTTCATCTGCATGCGATAAAAATTTATAGTCTTTTTATAAACCATTTCATTGAAGACGGCGTTTTCGTCAGCTTCAATTTTATCCAATAAAACTTGGGCATATAATAGTAAATCACCAAGTTGTGATATGTTTTTATTTTTCAGTCGCCAGCCGAGTTTCGATCTTTCATGCGTTTCGCAGATTATTTTTCCCCATGCTTTTTGCAATTGTTTTTTAGTCATATTTTTTATTTTAATAATTTTTTCAAATCATCAATAAATTTATCAAACATTTTTACTTTGTCGCTTTCTTCAATGTCGGTCTCGCTCAAAACATAACTTCCGTCTGTGTCAACTTCAACAATTGCTCTGCCTTTCTTTGCAGGTCTTTTAACTGTTAGTGTCCCATCCTCATCAGGCGTTACAAAATAAACTTTGATATGCTTTGTCGCTTCGTCAGAGGCAAGTTTAATTTTCCAATATCCCGTTTGTGCAATTCTTTCCCGCAAAGTTACTTTGCTTGATAAAACAGCAACAACTTTGCTTGTTTTTTGGATCATAAATAATCAAATCAACATCTGGCAAATGCGAGCCAAACTCGCCATAATCAATAAGTAAATTTCTTTTAACTATACTCAATTCTTTTGAAAGGTTTGATCCATTCGTCCTTTCAAGGCTGTTGCCATTTACTACTTGCAAGCCGAGGGCATTAACCTCGTCCGTTATGATGTATTCAATCAATTTCTCTAAATTTTTACCTTTGAAAGCGCGCCATGATTGCTCGTGGTCTTTGCCGGTAAAATCTTTTTTGTGCAATTCCTTTGCTTCTTTCAAAACATTTGAAATATGGCGATATGCTTGCAGTCCATATTTTTTCTTTTTTGTTTCGTAGATTTTGATAAGGTCGTCTATAGTCATAGTTTTATTTTTCCATTATCAAAATGTATTCTGTTGGATAAACAGAAACTCTATTTTTATTATTTATGCTCGCAAATTTACCCGTCTTTTCGTCTCGAACGGACGGCAAATTTTTTGATGGGATTTCTCTTTTGATAATATCGGCGATTTTTAATCCCAAATTTTGTAATTGCTCAACAAAAACCTCCGCATTAAGTATTTCAACGCCTTTTAAGCTCGTATTGCCAATAACAATGCAGGCTTTCCCACCTTTCTTTAATATTCTTTTCATCTCACTAAACACTTGATTCATTTCACTAAAATATGTCGAAACTTCCTCGGCAGTTTTTTTATCTTTTTTTAGCAATTCTGTTCTGATATTTTCTGCAATCAAACTGTTGAGAAATAAATCTTTTTTACAATGATACGAAGTTCCAATAAAACGTTTTCGAAAATCACTTAAGTCATTAGTGTATTCTAACCACAATGCAGTGAGCTGGTGTAAGTCGGCGTATTCGTAAGAGGTTACATAAGGAGGCGAAGTGACAATCAAACTAACGCTATTATCTTTTGCCGGAATTGTTCTTGCATCCGTGCAAATTACCTTGCTCGGAATTTTCAAATAACCTTTTTCTGATAACAATTCAAATAATCGTGCGTTGCCTCGCAACATCATTTTTATTTGTTTCAAAAATGTTTTAATCGGCTCCGATGGTTTTTTTTCAAAATCTCTCGTCGGTTTATTGCTTTTTTGTAGCCAGATTGAGCAATTTTTGAGAATGTTTGAAAATCCGCAGAAAAAGAAATCTTGGACATCTTGATCTTTTATTTTTGAAATCTCAGCAAAAATAAAGGCGAGTTTTCTTTTTTCTTCTGGCCTAAACCAATAGTCAATTCTTTCGTGTTCGGGGGTTTTTACTTTTGTTTTTTCGCTGTAAGCTTCCAATTTCTTTTGAAAAATTGTAAATTCCTTTTCAATTTTAACAGGATCAATCGCCGTGATTTTTGCTTTTGTAATTAAAACAGCGACTGGGTTAATATCAACGGCAATTGATGGCCGTCCCATAATTTTTGATTCAACAAGAGTTGTTCCGCAACCGCCGAACGGATCAACAATAAAATCACCTGCTCGTGTATATTTTTCCACCAAGCGAGAAACTATTTGCGGAATAAATTTTGCTGGATAACGATGATAACCATGCGTAATATATGCCGTATCTTTCCTCGTTTTATCAGAAAACGCCCACGAGGGATCGATTTTTGTTTTATTCAATAATGAAGTAATAGTCAGACTCATATTTATTTTTTGATTAAGTCGTTCACTTTTACATCTAATGCTTGGGCAATTTTTGTTAGTGTTTCAAAAGTTGGATTTGGATTCAAGCTATATTCTACTGTAACAATAGTATTCAGCGACAAATCAGCCAGCTTGGACAAACGATTCTGAAAAATACCTTTTTTCTGCCTTACCTTTTTAAGGTTTTTTCCTATTGTTGATTTAGAATTATTGTTTGACATAGTTTTAATTAAAATATATTATTATATTGTATTGGATAATGGCTCCCTTGTCAAGACACAAGATTGGCTTTCTATACTACCAACGCTGTCGAATCCTTCAACTCAGTCCTCGAACACATTCGCCGGCAAAAGGGCAGATTCTTTCAATCCGAAGACATCTTCTTCATCAATATTTACATCCGTTATCTGAATATGTTGCCTTAATGGAAAATCGGTGTAGTAAATGAAATATCACTTCCATAATTTGTTCCCGAACTGTTTGTCGCCACTATAATGTAATGATATGTAACACCAGAAGTAAGTTCAGTTAAACTAAAATTAACTGACACTGTATCTATTCCACTGCCAACTGACGTGTTCGTTGTTATGTTCCCATAATTCGTTGTCATTCCCCACATAAAACAATATGTAGTTGACAATCCATTCGGATTAACTGTCCCGTTTAATTGAGCAGTGCTTGTTGTAACATGCGTCGCTGATTGAGTTGTCACTGTTGGTGGAACTGCTACAGTTGTAAATGTAAGAGCCTCTCCATAACTTATTCCAACACTGTTTTCTGCAACTAAACGATACTGATATGTAGTGCTTGGACTTAAGGAAGATATAATACTCATAACATCTATCTCTTCAGAACCAGAACCAGCGGATTCTTTTTCAGTAGAAAATGAATAATCTGATATGCCATATATGCCATATTCAAAATGGTACAGAGTTGCCAGCTCGTTTGGATTTACCCTCCCATGTAAAATTGAGCTATTTGAAGTAATTGAAGTGGCTGATTCTGATACTACAGTTGGTGCAATTTTCGTTGTTGTAGTACAAGAAATTAAAATTAAAGCTATAACAAAAATAACAATTCCTTTTCTTTTCATAGTTTCTCCTTTTTTTAAATTAAATTTAATACTTTTTCTTTTATTTGATTAAATTATATGAGATGATGAATCCCTTGTCAAGACTCAAGATTTTGAAAAAATGTGTAAATTGTTAAGCTGTATGAGTATTTGTGATACCTCCATAAACTTCAGATAAAGTCCTGTATCCCAATGACTGATGTTTTCTTCTGTTGTTATAGTATCCAAAGTAATCTTTTAACCCTCTTCTAAGCTCTTTAATAGTATCAAACCTCCCGTATTCCACAGATAGTTTCTGCAATGTCTTCTCATCACTTATCGCCTCCAACGCCACCCTGTCTTAAACTCTGAACCGTGTCTCTTGTAATTCATTTCCGACCTCCTTTTTTAACATATTCTATCACTAAATCGTGTCTCATTTCGAGAGACCATTATATTAATCAATTCATCTTTAGTCATTTTCCTCAAATCCGAATATGATTTTGACATAGAGATACTCCTTTATCTATTATGTTTAACTAAAATCTAAATTCTCTGATTACTTTCCGATATAGGAATAAATTGGTTCCGATTTCACCGGATAATCGTTATATATTTTCCCCTCAAGGAGTTTTCCGGTCTTATGCTTATTAAATCCACCCCATTGTTTAAAGAAAAATGGTATGCTCTCTTTTTCACTCATATCTCTTAGCTTCAAAACCCATTCTTCCTTTATGGGTCTTGCGCCCGCCCCTGATTCTCCTCCAACGATAACCCAATCAATGCCCTTCAAGGATATCCGCCCTATGGGTCCAAGAAGGGGTTCAAAAGATATAAATTTGATTTTTGAATCTATCTCTTTCAATTCTTTTATGCGATATACATATTCATTCATTTCAACAGTTACACCCATCCAAATATTGTCAGACCAATTTAATTTATCATTTAATTCAAGCAATCTCTCAGAACGCTTTGTTAATATCTGAAACTGAATGTGCTTACAGTCATTCATAACATTGAAGACTTCTTTAATGTAGCTTAAAGGAATATCCTTGTGAAACAAATCGGACATCGAGTTTACAAAAACTCTTCTTGGAGATTTCCATGTATAAGGTGCTTTTAAAGCATTCCTTTGCAGTGTCACTTTAAATCCGTTTTTGTATTGTTTTACACCCATCCTTTGCAGACGAAAGGCGAACTTCTCGGCATAGCAGTTCATACATCCCGGACTGATTTTTGTGCAGCCCGTTACAGGATTCCAGCTCATCTCTGTCCATTCGATCTTAGTTTTTCCTGACATTTATCTCCTTTTTTCCATTCCATTTATCAAAGACTGTGCTATTGGTATTGCAGTTTTCGCACCTTTAGAATTACCCGCAGCAAAACATAATAAATAGATAGGACTATTTTTACTATTATAGAATATTTTGGGATTTTCTACAACCCCTGCAAATTCCTTTTTCAGTTTTCTGGATAAATATGTAATAACATTCTTATAATTGGTTCTTCCTATATTTTCAGTCTTTCCAAATAGAGTTTCTTCTTCCTCAATTTGATAGAATTCTTGTTCCCATTCATTGTCACCAAATAATTCATTCAGTTTTTTTCTGTTGCCCTCTTCAATTTCACCATCTTTTTTCAGAAGTCGCATAGCACCAATCCCTAGTGGGAAGAAATACCACATGTCAATTGCTTTTGTTTGTGCAATGGCTTTTATTGTTTCCCACTTAACCTGCATTCCAAAGGGATCAAGAAACAAAACCGCTCTATATTTTTTCCAATCATAATTATGGCAAATGTCCGTTACTGCTTTATTAGCATCATCTTTTTTTATTTCATAAGTTACAGAATATTTTTTCACTTCCAATTCCAATTCTTTACATAGTTCAGAATCATTTTCGATAAAAATATATTTATTGAATTTGGTTTCCAATTCAAGAGCTTTTATAACTGATCCTTTTGAGTATTCGGTAAACTCGTCATTGAATAGCAATTGCTCATCTGATTCACTATAAATTTTCCCACATCCAGCAAAAGCATCAATATAAATTGTTTCAAAATACTTAGCTCCTTCATTTGTGGTAAATATTTTCATATAGGTTTTTAAATATTTTTCAAGTATTTCAAGTTTTTGTTGAGTCCAATTTCCTCCCCATAACTGTTCCATTTTGAAGCTCCTTAAATTAAAGATTTTTTCACTACACCCTCTTGGTCATGCATTTCAGAAAACAACCTTAAACTTCTGTTCCTTCGTCCATTCTCTGAGTACCATTTCCGCCTCCTATTTTTCCCCGCTCTCGTTAAGAAAATCTCGTTTTCCTTAACAGAAATTATACTACTTTTCTTAACTCTTGTTAAGCGGACTCAGTATAATCAGTATAATTAGAGATCACCTCTAAATTTTCATTCATATAAGTAAACAAAAAAAATAGTGCCTAATATTATTAACACTGCAGTTCCATAAGATAGACTCTTAATGTATTCATCTCTCATTTCTTTTTTCTTTTCCAGTTCAGCCAATCTCTCATCTAATGCTTTCCTGACTGCCAAATTATTGATTGTTACTATTTTTCTATCTCCTTCAGCAATAAATATGTCATAAGTTCCTACCCGAATTATTTCATTTAGAGCATCTCTATTGAGAGTATTAAACACAATTTCATATTGAGGATTCAAATTTAAATACTCACGAAACAATTCTCTCTTAATGTCGTATGTTTTCCAATTAAACATGCTGATTGTATAAGTGCCTGTGCCTAAATTCTTCAATTTAATTGTATCTGAACTGATGATTTTTACTAAACCTTCATTAACAAAGATTGGGCAGGAATCATAGGGATCTTCCAGTTTAATCCATAATTCTGTTGAAAAAGCTAAATTTGATAATAAGATTATAGTACACGCAATAAACCACTTCATTTATTTCTCCTTAATAATTTCTGTTTCAATTTTGCCTATAAAGCTTGATGTTTCATTTTTCTCTGTCTTTATTTGATTATTTTCTTTTTTTGCTTTGGCATCTAATTTTCTCTTGTAAGATTTATTAAGTTTATTTATGGTTCTCTTTACTTTGCCGACCTTATCTCCTTCAAATATCTCCCTTTTTAGAACTTCATTAAGTAAAATATTCTTAATTTCTTCATTTGTAACTTTTATCTCGGGCGACATTTTTCTGATGTTTTTCCTAATTACATTCAGGACATCATCAGTTAAAACTATTTGCCCGACAGAAAATTTATTTAGAATCTTCTTTTGCATATGAAACTCCTCAAGACACGATTTTGACAGACTTTCTTTACATAAATAAAACAATAACTCCAAATCATCATCTTTTTTGTAATTCAATTTCAGTAAATCGATCTCATAGAGTAATTCATTGCTAACTGGCTGTCCAAAAGTAACTTTATAAATCTTCCAATTTATACCATTTGTTAATATAATCCATTCTATTCCTGCATTTGCCCCATAGTCTAAAGCTTGTCTGATATGATCATTTTTCAGGTCCAATCCAATTGCTTTTGCTTCTACTAAAAATTTCACTTTTCCATCAATTCTAAGCGCCAAATCACAAAATGTTTTTTTCACTGAGAATTCAGAAGTTATCTCTGAATATTTATCATAGCCTAATATTTCATTCAAAATATCAGCTATTATAACAACAGTATCTGATTCATTAATATCTTTTGACTTTGCTGAAATTAAAATCGTTTGGAATTTCTTTACTCCCTCAATCAATCTTTCTTTAATTTTAGCTGTTATCTTCGTCATTTTCGACCTCCCTGTTTTCTTTTTGATTTTTTACGAACTTAACAATTATTCCTGCGAATTCTGCGGTCAACATTGAAAACAATCCCATACCGGTTAATACTAATATTGCCGCCATTATCCTGCCGCTAGTAGTAACCGGATAGATATCTCCATATCCAACTGTAGTGAGTGTTGTAAAACTCATCCATAAAGCATCTTCAAAACTATTCATTGAATTATTAAAACCCTTTTCAAATGTATACAAGCCCACACTACAATAGAAATAAATAATTACTGTCAAACTTGCATAAATAGAAAAAAGCGATCTTGCAGGATTTGCCAATAGAATTCTCATTATTGGTAAAGCTCCTTTCAGACCTCTAATGATTTTAAATGCTCTGAATATTCTGACAACTCTGAATATTCGTAAAGGCCTCAATAATTGCACATATGGAATTGATGATATCAAATCAAAAAAACGAGTTACTATATAATTTTTTTTATCTTTTGCTTTAAACAGAAACAAAAACCAATCAGAAAGAAAAATAATACAAATTAGTAAGTCAATCCAATTTAAAATAGTAATAATATTTTCAGGCACATTTAAAATGACTTCTAATACCAACTCTATAAGAACATAAACACTAAGGATTAAAATAAAATAATTATATTTTTTTAGAAAATTGTTTTTAATTTTCATACACTTCTTTCCTCCATAATTGCTTATCCTTTTTTATAATTATATCCCTAAATAATTAAAAAATCAATATTCAAAGTTAAAAAACATCAACGGATGAATAGCGTCAATCCACCCTGAATGCCATAAATGAAAGTTTCAGGTTTGCCTAAGTTGGTTCCTGCTTTTATAGTCAAATACGGCATAATATGAAGCCCTTTGAAAATTCTTATTTCAGTTGCAACTTGCCCTGCAAGGGATATCATTTTCAAATAATTGCTGTATTCATATCCGTTATCTACATAGTCAATACCGAGTATGAGTCTTGATGTAATACCGCTTCTGCTACCGGGACTTGACGAGTAGTGATTTAATGAGGCGTAAAGACCTTTTGTGTCAATCCGAGATAATGAAATTTGCAAACCAATACTTGTTTGAGATATCTTGTTTTCATACATTTTTATTCTTTTTGTCACTCCTAAAGACAATTGCAGAGGATAATAATTAAAAAATCCAACACCGATATTTGCATTGAATCCGTTTGCAAAACCGCACCTTAGAAAAGCATGCATTGGATTAATCCACGGATAAGTATAGAAAGCACCTTCAGAGGCTACGATTCCAATATTTGATCCGACAGCAAATTCACATTTATTTTTTTCAAGAGTCTTTGCTGAAAAATAATATTGAGAGCACCCTGCAGATATTATGGATACTGCAAAAACAATTATTAAAATAATGCCTTTTTTTCTTAAATTCATCTTCCTGAAAAACATAAACAAATCATTACTCCTTATACTTTCACCCTCTCTTTTATCATACCTACAATCTTCTCTTTATTCTCTCTGCCGTAACGGACATAAATGCCGCGGAAATTTTCAAGGCGGCTCGGACTAATAAATGGAGACAAGAGCACACCGGTATTGTCGGGATAATATGATTTTATTCTTGCAAAATCATACTCCTTTTTGGAAAATAAAAATTCGACAATAAGAGTATTCTCATTAATTGTGAATGTAGTGGGAAACACGAATTGCATAAACACTATGATAGAGACAAAGAAAGCGATAAATAGTCCGACCCATGAGAGTTCGACGAATCCCACAAGAAGCATGAGAAAAAATCCGAGAATTGCTATGACTTTTATCATCGGCTTTGAATCCCTTGCCGGAAGAGAGACCCATTTTAGATTATCCATTCATCACCTCTTTTAATGCTTTTTTAATCCTCTCTCTGCTCTGCTCTATATGTTCGCTTATTATCTTCGTATCGCTTAAAACAGGCATGAAATTCGTATCACCCTCCCATCTCGGAACAAGATGCACATGAAGATGATTTGTAATTCCCGCTCCGGAGCATTTTCCGCTGTTTATGCCTATATTTATCCCCTGCGGCTTGTATGTCTTCTTCAAAGCTTTGTACGCAAACTGTACTCCTGTGAAAAGTTTTGTTATCTCCCCCTGTGTTAATTCGTCCAAATTCTTTCCATGCCTCTTCGGAGAGACCATGATGTGTCCGTTTGTATATGGGTATTTGTTCATTACAATTGTAAAATCCCTTCCTTTATAAACAAGATATTCTTTTTCCGGAAAGCAGAATATGCATTTCCCTTTGTTTGATTCAGTCTCCTTTGATATGTACTCCATTCTCCAAGGAGCGAATATTTTTTTCATATTTCCTCCATTGCTTTTATTTTCCCGTAAACTCCGTCATACCCTTCATCCAAAAGAATTTTTTTCTCCCTCACATTTATGCAAAAATCGGCAAATTCTTTATTGTATGCTTCAGTCAATTCTTTTCTTGTTGCAAAAGATTTCATTTTCATCTCATCCATTCTTTCAAGCATATTAAAAAATGCCTCTTCTTTTGACCGGCATTTTTCAACTCTCTTTCTGAAAAAATCCACATAATCTTTTATAGGAAGAACATAGAAGACTTCTTTGGAGTATTTTTCTTTTCTGCTCTGCGGAAGATTTTTAATTCTGTTCAACACTCCGTCAGTAAGAGGTTTTCCGCACACAGGGCATTCTTTCAATTTTTCTTTTGTCTTGAAATCGCATGCTCTGTGCCCTGACAAAAAGTATTTCCCCTCCTGCGGAAAAAACTCCACAGTGCCCAGTATTTTTTTATTCTCAAATGCCCCCTTCACATCCTTTATTGTCTTTACCCTCCCCTCAAGAATTGTCGCCTCTCTTCCGAGAAGCTCAGGAGAATGAGCGTCAGAGAATGATACAAAAGAATATTTTGATGCGTCTTTGTTTAAAGAACACATGTACGGATCAGATGAGAGCCCTGTTTCAAGAGCTGATATGAGTTTCTCGAGTCCGTCAGGAATGCTGTTATAACCGGATTTTGCTCCGAGAAGTCCGAAATGCGGAGTCCAGATATGCGCGGGAATAAGAATTATATCATCTGAAACTTCCTTTACTCTCTCTGCAAATTCGACAACATTCATTTTGATTATAGGTCTTCCGTCCGAATTGAGTTTGCCGAAATCCTTCAGTAATAACTGAGCCTTTTCTACGGATTTGAAATCAGGGAAGACTGCGACAATGTGTACCTTTTTGCATTTTTCATTCTCCCTGTAAATTAAAGAGACCTCGACTGTCAGAAGAAACCGCGTTTCTTTGCAGGAATAAATTCCGTATGACTCTTCAGAGAGTTCCCTCTTCGCTTGATCAAAATATTCTCCGTGGAGTATGTCGCCTGTGCCTATAATTCCTATGCCCTTTCTCTTTGCCATATCGGAAAAATTTTTTATGTCTCCCCTCTTTGAAGAGGCGAGAGAATATTTCGTATGTATATGAAGGTCAAGAAATGTCATTTCACGCACACTGCCATACCCCTTTCCGATGTCCGTTTCAATCCGTTTGTTGACAAAAAATGATAAAAGTGCTTCTCTCTGAAACCCGAGTTGGAGACTGCAAAATCAAGCTCTTCAATATCAATAGCCCTCTCTTGAAATACTATTTTTTTCTCTTTGTCTTTCTCCTCAATCGTAAGGTCGAGAGTGCATATCTGCGTACTCTCATCATAGGATGTATTCCAAATTGATTTGAAATTTGTTCCGTTTCTGTACTGCACATGAGAGGCAAATGCATTTAGACCGAAATCAGTATTGAAATCAAACATGAATATGCCTCCCTCCTTTAAAGAATCCGCAGTATTCAAAAAGAAAGGGATAATATCCTTTTCATCAAGATGATTCACAGTATCATACATGCATACTGCAAAATCGTAAGTGTCTCTCAGGGCAAGATGCCTTATATCGGAGCATAATACTGACACTCTTCTGCCTAAAATCTTCTTCTGCGCCTCCAAAAGCATTTTATACGACTTATCAATGAGAAGAACATCAAATCCCATTTCAGAGAGAGGTATCGAGAGATTTCCGGTTCCGCCTCCGAGGTCAAGCACCCTGTTCCCCCGTCCTGAATGCTGAAAGAACAGCTCATTGACATATTTCGCCCATCCTTTGTATGGAATGAACTGCATAAGCTCATCATAAATCTCGGATATGGAATCGTAATTATAGAAAAGATTCATTATATTTTCAATGGTTCAAAATTCGAAAAATCAGCATAATGAATTATTATCGCCTCTCTTGTGCGTTTTGACAGGTCACCCTCTTTTGCGTGCATTGCGATAATGTGAGTGACAGCATCAGGAAGTCCGTGTTTGAATGACATAGCCGCGCCTGAAAACGGGTGGCGGAGGAATTTTCCGCATGTTGAGACTGAATACTTTCCATTTTCATTTTTATATTCGAGAAGCTTTCCTATATCATGCAGAAGTCCGCCCGCTGTTATCAGATCAAGATCGACAAAATTCTCTCCGTAGAACTGGTTCAATGTCTTTCCCATATTCAGAGCTGTATTTGTAACAGCCCTCGTGTGAGTGACAATGGATATTTTTGTATTCTCTATGAGAAGCGTGAATGGAATGTTTTCAAGAGTCTCTATAGTCCATCCTCCAGTCTTTATCGCATCCTCAATCACTTTGACAGTCTTCTCTTTCAAATCCTGATTCTTTATCAGGTCTATCTCGGGGAATACTTCATTTGTCTTCATTGATTCTCCTTTGTTTTATGTTTCTGATTATGCCTATAATTTGTTCATAATCATCCGTTTTATTTATTATCTCCTTAAACTGCTTCACACCCTTGATTCCCTTTACATACCAGTGGAAATGCTTTCTCATCTCTCTGATTCTGTCCTTTGCCTTTCCGTCGCTACATGCAATAGAGTAATGCTCCTCAAGCACCTCCATCTTCTCTTCAATTGAGGGAATACTGTATTTCCTTTCTTTTATGTAATCTTTTATCTGTTTGAATATCCAAGGATTTCCGAATGACGCCCTTCCTATCATTATTGCATCGACTTTTGCTCTCTCCCATTTTTCTATAGCATCTTCCGGCGTCTTAATGTCCCCGTTTCCTATCACAGGAATTGAAACGGATTCCTTTATTTTTTTGATCTCTTCCCAGTTCGCCTCTCCCGTAAACTGCATCGTGGCGAGCCGTCCGTGAACCGCAATGAATGAGACTCCGCATTTTTCAAGCACATTTGCTATGTCTGTTCCCCTCACAGTATTGTATCCTATGCGCATCTTTGCCGATACGGGAAGACGGGTTGAAGAGACAACTGCAGACACTATGTCTTTGAGTTTGGATAAGCTTCTTAAAAGAGCAGAGCCGTATCCCTGTTTTATAATCTTCGGCACGGAGCATCCGAGATTTATGTCAATGAAATCAGGGGAAAATTCTGAGGCTCTCTCGCTTGCAGATGACATTGCCTCCATACTGCCTCCGAAGATTTGAATTCCGTAAGGACGCTCCGACTCTGTGAATTCCATAAGCTTCACTGTCTTCTTTGAGTTTCTGAAGAGTCCGTCTGCCGAGACGAGTTCACTGTACGAAACATCTGCTCCGTATCTTTTGCAAATTTGTCTGTAAGGGGAATCTGTTATACCTGCAAGCGGGGCAAGAATTATCTTACCTGAAAGATCCATCTATTCTATTGTGGTATCGTTGTCGAAATACTTTGTAGGGTCTGTCTTGTCGTCGAAGAGGCGCACTTCATAGTGAAGGTGGGTTCCTGTGGAACGCCCCGTGGTGCCCATATATCCGATGAGCTGATGCCTCTTGACAATGTCGCCTTCTTTTACCGCAAACTTATTCAGATGCGCATAAACAGTGATGTATCCGTAGCCGTGGTCTATTTTCAGAGTCTTTCCGTATCCTGAAAGGTAATCAGAGAAAATAACTTTTCCGTCAGCCGGAGCATATACAGGAGGAGCCGCCTGATTTGCAATGTCTATCCCCGTATGAAGTTCGCTTCTCCCGTTGAATGGGTCCTTTCTGTATCCGAATGGACTCGTTATTGTGCCCTGAGTAGGCATGACGGACGGTGTATGCGTTACAAGGTCATATTCATTCAGAAGATTTTTATTCACGCTCTTTACATTCTTTGATTCGAAATCAATAAGGTTCTGCACCTGAAAGAGTCTCTTGTCCACATTCTCAATCAATCGCTTGGTTGACATATCAAGCATTGCAAGACGGTCATCATGAAAGTCATAACCTCCAAGACCCAACTGCCTGACATCCTCTGAAAGAACTGAAAGATTTGAGAGTGTTCTCAACCTCTTTTCATATTCGGTAATTTTGTTTATTTCAGTGAAATAATCATTTATTTTTCTGTTGCCGGTGTCAATTGAACTTATGAGATAATCCCTCTTTGCATAAATCCCTATCAGAGCATCAGGATTAAGATTGTTCAGCTGGGCAAAAATTATAATTGCGATTGAAGTTGTGAAGAAGATTGCAAAGACTGATAAGAGCATTGTCACCTGCTTCTCTGTAATCTCAAGTGTCAATGGCTTGCTGTTTGACTTGAATTCATTATCTATTATAATAGTCCACTTCTTCATAAAAAACATTATATGGTTTTAATATTTCTTGTCAAGTCCTATTTATAAAAAAAATAAAAAAACAATATACCTATTGACAAAATGGAAATAATAGGTAAAATATGGAGAAAAATGGAGTAAATTGGAGTTTTATGGAAACAAAAATGCGCTTTATCGGATTCAAGTTTGTAAATGTAGAGGAGAATGGCAGAATCTCCATTCCATCCGCTTACAGAGACGCTACTGACGCAAAGATTTTCTTCATTGTCCCCGGATCGAATAAGACTCTGCATTTATACCCTGAGGAATCATTTCTCAAACTTGAGGAGAAGATATCCAAGCTCGAATCGGAAGAGGACAGAAAAATCATCACTGACTATATCTATTCGAATGCAGTGTCCATTAAGAGGGATTCAATGTGGAGAATATCCATTCCCCAGCATCTTATTGAATATGCATCTCTTAAAGAGAGTGTTAAGATTGTCGGAGGAAATGACAAGCTGGACATTTGGGATCCTAAGAGCCATGATGAGTATAATAAATCACTGCTCACTGAGGGAAGCGCCACATTTAAAAAGATAGGAATATAAAATGAAAAAAACAATCTCCAAGAAGTCCACTCACATCCTCATAAAAATCAGCGGAATTGTCTCTCTGGAGGATGTAAGCGAGTTGAAAGAATCCTTGAGCGCGGTTCTGAATAGTTCGCTTCCTGTAATTCTCGACATAAGGCAGGCAAAAGCCGTCCACTATAAGACAGGGCTTCTTTTAAGAGGCATGAGAAAGTGTTTTCTTTCAAGGTGTATTCCCCTGACAATTATATGCACTGACCCTTACATACTTTCGGTTCTATCGCTCTTTGACTGTGATGTCATGTATGGCACCACTAAAGATTTGAATTCAGCAAGAAACCTTGTAGAGATCAAATTCTGAAATGAGTCACATTCCTGTAATGCTCTCTGAAGCAATCTCGTTTTTAGAGTTGCATGACGGAATGAAGTATCTTGATCTCACAGCCGGATTCGGCGGCCATTCTGCTGAAATTCTTGCAAAGATTCCGCACGGAGAACTCTATCTTGTGGACAGGGACAATGCGGCTATTGAGCATCTTCAGAAAATTTTTTCACAATCAAAGAATGTTCATATTGTTAAAATGAACTTTGCAGATATGGATTTTTCAGTAAAATTTGACGGGATACTCGCAGACCTCGGGGTCTCGTCTCTTCAATTTGACTCTTCAGAGAGGGGCTTTTCCTACAGATTTGACTCTCCCCTTGACCTTAGGATGGACACTGACGAAGAGAACCAGCTTGACAAACTTCTGAAGCTTGATTTTAAAGAGATAGCAGAAATAATTAAAGATAATTCCGACGAGTATCAGGCAGAGGAGATCGCCTTAGTGATGAAGAGAAGATATTCAGAGGGCAAACTCAAAACCACATTTGACCTAAAACACGCAATAATTGAAGGGAAAAAAGGCAAAGATATAAAGCGCGGTCTTAAGCGCACATTCATGGCATTGAGAATGTTTGTAAATGATGAAAAGAATTCTCTTTCAAAAATGATCGAGAGAGTCTCCGCCTCCCTAAATCCTTCCGGAAGATTCGTCATAATCACATACCATTCAATTGAAGACAGAATCGTAAAGGACTATTTCAAAGAAAGGGATGACATGAAGATGATCACAAAAAAAGTAATACAACCGTCATACCTTGAAGTTCAGTCAAACAAGAGAGCGCGCTCCGCAAAAATGCGAGTCTATGAGAAGGTTTCATGAAGAATGTTTTAATTCTTATAGGAGTGGGTTTCATCTTTCTTGCGGTCTTCGCTACTTCAAGATTTTATGTTATTCAGATAACAATGCAGTCTGACAAACTCAATAATGAATATAAGAGACTTCTGAACACATCAATGAGGTCTGATTTTGAAATAGAGGAGCTCACATCATTAAAGAGGCTTGAGAAATTCGCATTCGACACCTTAAACCTTAAATACCCCGCAGGCGAGGATTATGAGTCCGGTGACAAGAAATATTCACAAAGATAGCCAATCCATGAACCGCAGGATGAATTATGCCATCATAGCTCTTCTGGTATTGACCGGACTTGTGGTTATAAGAACCGCATCACTGCAGATATTCTCATCCTTCAAATTCGACAAAGTCGTCTCTTCGAAAAATACAATTAAAATAGCAGACAATGCAGAGAGAGGAGAAATACTCGACAGAAACGGAGAATCAATAGCAACAAGCATAAAGACATTCAATCTCTATGTTTTAAAGCCGATGATGAAGAGCGCATCAAACGTTGCAGAGGTCGTCTCCTCGGCGGGAATACTTTCATACAATGATGTTTTAAGCCGCCTCAATTCAAGAATGCTCTACATACCTGTATCCTATGATATTCCGCAGAGTGCAGCAATACAGCTTAAAAACAAATATGCCTCAATAGTAGTGAAGGAAGAGAAGACAAGATATTATATAAATCCCCATATGTTTTCAAATATAACGGGATTTGTGGGAGTAGACAACAGCGGACTTGAAGGCATAGAATATCTTTATAATGATGACTTGAGGGGAAAGAACGGATTTGCGATTTTCCAGAAGAAGCCGAACGGAAAAATATACAAGCATCCTGATTATCCGGAGAAATTATCACAGAAGGGAAAAGACATTGTTCTGACAATAGATAAGAGATTTCAGGAGATTGCATACAATATAGTCGAAGAATGGTGCGAAAAATTCAATGCTAAGCAGGGTTCCGCAATTATTATGGATGTCAAGACAGGCGAAATATACGCAATGGCAGACTATCCCACATACAATTCGAATCTCCACGGAAAAGAGAATCCGCAGATATGCAAGAATACATCCGTAGTGAATCTTTTTGAGCCGGGCTCCATATTCAAGCTCATTCCCGCAGTGAGCGCCTTAGAAAACAATGCAGTCAAACTTGATGATATTGTCAAAACATCTGTTGACACTCTCAGAATAAACGGAAAGAAAATCACTGACGCTCATGATCTTGATATTCTCACATTTGAAAAGGCATTTATTCTTTCAAGCAATATAGGATTTGCAAACATAGGCGAAAAGACGGGAAAAGAGAATGTTTACAATACTGCGGTAAAATTCGGAATTGGAAGAAAGACAAATATAAATGTTCCCGGGGAACAGCGCGGATTCTTCACCGACTATTCAAAATGGATTCCTATTCATTTTGCAAATATATGCTTCGGACAGGGGCTAAGCGTAACTTCCATTCAAATACTCTCTGCCTATAATGCAATCGCAAACAATGGAGTCCTTGTCAATCCAAAGCTCGTGAAGAGCGTCGGCGGCTCAAACCTCATAAAAAACAGCGAGAAGAGAATTGTCTCGCAGTCGATTGCCGATATAATGAATGACCTGTTGAAAAAAGTTGTGAGCGAAGGAACAGGAGTTAAAGCGCAGGTCGCTGGAATCAATGTTGCAGGAAAGACCGGAACTGCGGAAAAGGCATCCGAAAAGGGCGGATACATGAGGGGAAAATACATTTCATCATTCATCGGATACTTCCCTGCAGATGATCCGAAATTTATAATTTTGACTCTCATAGATGAACCGAAGGGATTATACTGGGCGAGCGAAATCGCCGCCCCTATGTTTTCGGAAATTGTAAAAAGAATAGTCAATCTCTACGATTACAGATATATGCTTTCTGATAAAAAGGAGAGTGCAGAGAATGAAACTCGCAAAAATAATAAACGGTCTTGACCTTAATATCCTGAATTTTCAGGATGTTGAGATTTCAGACATGACAAATGACTCAAGAGAGGCGAAGAAAAACTCTCTCTTCATAGCTGTAAAGGGGAAAAACTTCGACGGAAATGATTTTATAGACAAGGCATGCAAGAACGGAGCCACGGCGGTTCTCACTCATTTTGCCCCTGCAAAGAATTATCGAATACCTGTTCTTATAAGCTCCGACATGAACAGGGATCAGACTGTAATGGCTAAGAATTTTTTCTTGAACCCTCTGTCTTCAATAAGAACAATCGGAGTCACAGGAACAAACGGAAAGACTACAACAACATATATTCTCAGGTCGATTTTTTCTCAAAATGAAAAGACCGGAGTGATAGGCACTATAAGGAATATTATAGGAGATGAAATTATTGAGACGCAAAACACCACTCCGGAGCCGGTCACGCTCTACAGAATCTTTGATAAAATGAAGACAAAGGGAGTGAAGACATTACTTATGGAGGTCTCAAGCCACGGATTGAAATTGAACCGCGTCTTCGGTGTTGAATTCGACTCTGCGATATTCACTAATCTCACGCAGGACCATCTTGATTTTCACGGCACAATGACAGATTACAGAAAATCCAAAGAGATGCTCTTTAAAATGATTAAGAAAGACGGATTCGCAGTTATAAACGGAGATGATAAAAATCATCAACACTTCATAAGCGCGGCAGAGAACAAAAAGTCCTTTACATTCGGCATAAGAAACAAAAATACTGATTGGATTATTGATATAAAATCACTCTCTCTTGACGGAAGCAGATTCACTCTGACAGAAAAGAGCGAAGATAAGACTTTTGAGGTCTTTGTGCCTCTTGTGGGAGACTATAATATTTACAATGCCGCATGCTCATTCGTAACAGCTTATAATTTCAATATAAAACCTTCAATTATCCTTGACGGCATAAAGAATGTTCCTCAGGTTGACGGAAGATTTGAAAAATTCATGGATAAAAGAGGCTTTTATATTGTTGTCGATTATGCTCATTCTCCTGATGCTCTTGAACGGCTTCTTCGCACTGTAAAGCGCCTCACAAAGAACAGAGTCATAACGCTCTTCGGATGCGGAGGAGACAGAGACAGGGAGAAGAGGCCTATAATGGGAAAGATCGCAACTCATCTTTCGGACTATGTTTTGATCACTTCGGATAATCCGCGCACAGAAGACCCTGAAGAGATTATAAAAGAAATCCTTGCGGGAGTTAAGGAGAAAAACTGGGTGGTTGAGCTAAACAGGGCGAGAGCTATAAAGAAGGCGTTTCTCATGGCCCGAGACAATGACACAATAGTGATAGCTGGAAAAGGCCATGAAGATTATCAGATAATAGGAACAAAAAAATATCATTTTGACGACAGAGAAGAAGTAAAAAAACATTTGAAATGACAAGGAAAAGAATTGGATAAAATTAAAATCTGTTTTGCAGTCAAATCCGTTAACGGAGTATTAATGAACGGTTCTTCCGCTGTTTCCGAAATTTCAGCTGTGACAACGGATTCAAGGTCTAAAATCGAAAATTCCCTATTTGTGCCTCTCAAAGGCGAAAAATTCGACGGACATGATTTTATAAATAAAGCTTATGAAAACGGAGCCTCAATAGTCCTATCGGCAAAAGAACTTGATTCAAGCAAGCCGTATATCCGTGTTGATGACACGCTTTTTGCTCTGCACCGTCTTTCAACGGAATATCTTAAGACCTTGAATCTTAGAAGAGTGTGCATAACCGGCTCGACAGGAAAGACTACTACAAAGAATCTTCTCTCCGCATGCATAAGAGAAGAGGGAACAATTGCGACGGAAGGAAATACAAATAATCTGATAGGTGTTCCGCAGAATATATTCAGGTGCGGAAGAGAGACGAAGAATGTCATTCTTGAAATGGGAATGAACATGAAAGGCGAACTCACAGCACTCTCCGATATTGTGAAACCCACCCATATAATAATCACAACAGTAAATAATTCGCATATAGGAAATTTTGCTTCATTTGAAGAAATAATCAATGCCAAGCTTGAGATACTCAGCGGATATTCAAACAGAGAGACTCCTGTGATTGTTAACGGTGATGACTCGCATGTCACAGAGAGAATGAAGGGAATAAATATAGTGACATTCGGAATGAACGGAAAGAATGATTTCCATCCGGAAGACATTACACTGATGAAAGAGAAGAGTGAGATAAAAATCAATTCAAAGACATACAGTATAGGAATACCCGGAATGGGAGGAGTTTACTCATTCCTCGCGGTCTTCGCATTCTTAAAGACATTTGCGGAATTTAAGTCCGACATTGAAAAGGGTCTCTCTGAATTTGTGAGGCCGCAGAGCAGACTGAACATTATTCCTTTGAGGGATATTACTCTGATAGATGATTCCTACAATGCCTCCCCTGCTTCAATGCAGAATGCAATTGATGTTTTGAGCAGATTCTCTGCAAGAAGAGTCGCTCTTCTCTCTGATATGCTTGAACTCGGAGATGAATCAAAATTCCTGCATGAGAGAGTGGGAGAGGAACTGAACAAAAAATCCATTGATGTGCTGGTCGCAGTAGGAAAAGAGGCAAAGACATACTATGATATTTTTATTGGGGAAAAATATTATTTTGAAGAGAGAAAAGAGATGGAGAAAAAGATATTTTCGATATTGCAGAGCAGGGATGCGGTTCTTGTGAAGGGTTCGCATTCCACAATGATGAATGAGACTGCAAAACTTATAAAGGAGAATTATAATGCTTTATAGTCTGTCACTGCTTTTTTTCAAAGACATAGCCCTGTTCAGATACATCACATTCCGCTCCGCTATGGCTTCAATAACAGCTCTCCTCGTAACATTTATATTCGGCAGAGGCATTATAAACGCAATAAGGAAACATAATGTCAATGAAAAAATAAGAGAGGACGGACCTAAGACTCATCTTGTCAAGCAGGGCACTCCGACTATGGGGGGCATTATAATAATAATATCCATATTAAGCGGTGTTCTCCTCTGGGCTGACCTTTCAAATCCCTTCATTCAGGTCATGATCGCATCAATGCTCGGATTCTCCCTCCTCGGTTTTACCGACGACCTTATAAAACTCACAGACAAAAAGGGAGTTCTGCCTGTATATAAGCTTTTGTTCCAGTTTCTAATTGCAGGAGGAATAGTTCTGTTCATGATTAATTCAAAGAATTATTCCACGCTCAACACATATACAAATATTTTGTTTGTGAAGAATCTTATGGTTGACCTGTCTTTTCTCTTCTTCCCGTTTGTAATAATAGTGATAATGGGAACCACAAATGCAGTTAACATAACTGACGGGCTTGACGGATTGGCTTCAGGTCTTCTCGCTATTATTTTCTTCGTATTTGCAATAATCATATACATTGTCGGAAACAGGGTTTTCAGCGGATACCTTAATATGATGTATATTCCAGAAATAGGAGAACTGACACTCTTTATTCTGTGTAGCGCGGCGGCATCTCTGGGCTTTCTCTGGTTTAATTCATATCCTGCGGAGATATTCATGGGAGATACAGGATCCCTCACTCTTGGCGGAATACTCGGCACTGCGGCAGTGCTTTCTAAGCAAGAGATTCTTCTCTTCATTGCAGGAGGCGTCTTTGTAATTGAAGCCTCTTCATCAATGCTTCAGATAATATATTTCAAAATGACAAAGAGAAGTGCCACAGGAGGAAAGAGACTCTTCAAAATGGCTCCCCTGCACCATCATTTTGAGCAGATGGGGATAAAGGAGACAAAAATAGTTGCGAGATTCTACATTCTTGCAGTCATATTCGGAATAATTGCATTAAGCACATTAAAGATAAGGTAATATGGTAAAGGACAAAAGATTCTCAGTCATAGGATTCGGCAGAAGCGGACAGGCGATTGCAAAGCTCTTGACTGCAAAACAGGGAATTGTATTCGTCTCCGACTCAAAGCCAATGTCCAAGGAGCAGATGAAAGTGATAGCGGATTATCATCTGAAATATGAGACCTCCCACTCTGAAGATATACTCAATGCGGATTACATTGTTCTAAGCCCGGGAGTTCCCGACACTATAGAGATGGTCAGAAGAGCCGCATGGAAGAGAATCCCAGTGCTCTCGGAGATTGAGATGGCATCAAGGCTGATGAAGAATAAATTCATCTGCATTACAGGAACAAACGGAAAATCAACAACCGCATACCTCGCCTACCAGATACTGAAGCTTCTTGATGCTGACTGCGACCTTGGAGGAAACATCTCCCCGGGAAAATCATTGAGCGAAATCGCAATCAATGAGCCTGATAAAAACAAACTGATAGTCCTTGAACTCTCTTCATTCCAGCTTGAGCATATAGTCAAATTTACTCCTTTTATAGGAATGATTACAAATATTTCGGATGACCATCTTGACAGATACAAATCAATTGATGATTACCTTAATGCAAAACTGCAGATGTTCAAAAATATGAAGGACGAGGGATTCAAGATTCTAAACAAGGATGACACATCTCTGCAGAGGATTGAACCAACGCAGAACACTCTGTATGTTTCGGAGAATGAGGTTGAGAGAGGAGCATTCTTAAAAGGAAAAGAGATAATCATAAGATTCAATTCAAAGGAGCATTCTTATGACATCTCCGGTTTCCGTCTTATAGGAAAGCATAATCTGTATAATCTGATGTTCGCCCTTCTCTCGTCTGTAATAGCATACAAATTTTCGCCCTCTCTTGATGAAAAATTCAATGAGCTAAAGGGCCTTGAACATCGAATGGAATTTGTTGCAGAAATTGATAATGTAAAAATATTCAATAATTCTATGTGCACCAATCCAAAGGCATTTGTCTCCTCCCTTGAATCTGCAGGAGAGAATCAAACAGTGATTCTCGGCGGAAGAAACAAAAACTTTGACACTGACATTATTATTAAAGCAATAGTGAAATACGCAAAACAGGCATATATCATGGGAGAGGTGAAAGAATCAGTGAAACAGCTTCTCATGGATGAAGGATTCTCAAACGCGGAGACCGTAAACTCTCTTGAAGAGGCATTCGATAAGGCGATACTAAATGCAGATAAGGGAACTGCAATAAACTTTTCACCGGGATTCGCATCATTCGATATGTTTAAGGACTTCACGGACAGAGGAAACAAATTCAAGGAGATTGTGAAAAGATATGTCAAATGACAGAAAGATTCTCCTGATTGTCAGCCTGCTCGTGCTCTTTGGTATATTCACTCTGTTCAATGCCTCGTCATTCATATCATCACAGCTTGAAAGGTGCGGTCATAATCCTTTTTACTATGTAATCAAGCAGGTCGAGGCGATATTCATCGGAGGTATAGCGATGCTTGTTTTAAACAAGATTGACCTTGAAAAATTGAAAAAAATGGCTCTTCCCGGCCTCATTTTCTCCATAATGCTTTTAGCGATTGTTCTGATTGTCGGTAAGGAGATAAACGGAGCAAAAAGGTGGCTTGATTTGGGAATAACAAATTTTCAGCCCTCTGAGATGGCGGAGTTTTTTATACTTCTTTATCTTTCCGCTTTCATCTCCTCCTCCAAAATCGGCAAAAAGACTCATGAAAAGATAATAGCAGTTCTTGTTCTCTGTCTCACAGCTATTGTTCTTGTGGCTGTGGAGCCTAATCTGTCAACCGCCCTTCTCATGTACCTCTTTGTGATAGTTCTTCTTCTCCTCTCGGATATTCCCAGAGGATATATCTTTTCCATGTGCGTTTTCCTTGTGGTCGGCTTTTTGGCGATGATTCCAAGATACGCGCATGCGGTAACTCGCCTTAAAATGCTTGCAGGTTCAGTGCACTCGGAGCAGGCTGAAAATTCAATTTTGGCGATAGCGAACGGAGGATTCTTCGGACAGGGGATCGGTATGGGAAAATTCAAATTATTTTTTATTCCTGAAGTCCACTCGGATTTCATATTCACAACAATCGCTGAAGAATTCGGATTCATAGGCTGCATAATACTTATAGGCGCGTTTCTCTTGTTTCTGAAGACAGGAATTGATGTGGCAAAGAATTCGTACAGCACATTTTCAAAAGTTCTTGCATTCGGAATCACATTCATCATATTCACAAAGGCAATCACTCATATAGCAATATCCCTCAAAATTGCTCCCACGACAGGACTGGTGCTTCCATTCATATCATACGGCGGTAGCGCAATGATATTTAATCTGGCGATGATCGGAATACTCATGAATATCGCAAGGGACGGCTATAATGCAAAATAAACGCAATCTTATAATCTCCGCTGGAGGAACAGGAGGGCACATAATTCCCGCCCTTACAATCGGACTCTCTCTACAAAATGTAAATCCGATATTCATCTGCGGAAGAAGAGATATTGAAAAAACAGTATATGAAAATTTCAATGTCAAACCCATTCTTTTGAATCTCAATTCCTTCTCTTTTGTCTCATTCATTTTTAGTCTGCCTAAAAACATAATGACTGCTGTAAAAATATTAATAGATAAAAATCCGCAATCAGTCATTATTGCAGGCAACTATACTTCAGTGCCTGTGGGAATAGCCTCTGTAATGCTTCATAAGAGACTGTTTGCAGTAGAACAGGACGCTCTTATAGGCAAGGCGAATAAAGTCTTTGCAAGAGCCGCATGCAGAATATTCACTGCGTATGAGCCTCCGTTCAGATACATTGACAATAAAAAGGCGGTGTATGTCGGACATGTGATACGAGATGAAGTGAGAAATCCGAGAAAGAGTGAGAATGACATTACAATTGAAACTGACAGAAAAAAAATACTTATAATGGGAGGAAGTCAGGGCGCTCTAACAATGACAAAAAAGATTATTGAAATTCTTTCAAAGAAGGGAGAGTATCATCTTATAGTGATTGCGGGAAAAAACCTCGAAAAATTTGAATGTGCGCCCAACACGACATTATTGGGATTCTACAAAAATATGGGATACCTCTATTCTATTGCGGACTTGATTATAGCCCGTTCAGGCGCATTAAGCGTTGCTGAAATAGCATCCACCAATAAGCCCGCAGTATTCATTCCACTGTCAACTGCTTCAAACAATGAGCAGAGAAAAAATGTCGAAGCATTGATGAAGAATAATTCTCAATTTGAAATACTTGATGAATACAAAATAGATGAAGAGTCCCTTCTAAGAAAAATAAAGAGAGTCGAAGTTCTAAGAGGCGCAAATAAGAGCGCGGAAACGGTTTTCAAAAAACAGATATCAATCATAGAAAATTATGTTTAAAAATATTTATCACATTCATTTTGTCGGGATAGGCGGAATAGGAATGAGCGGCATATCGGAAGTCCTAAAATCAATGGGATACAGCATATCCGGTTCGGACATAAGAGAGTCGCAGATAACAGACCATCTAAAGAGCATAGGCATAAAGATAGTTATAGGCCATTCACCGTCTAATGTGGGAGATGCCGATGTTGTTGTCTATTCTTCCGCAGTAAAGAGCGACAATGTGGAGCTTATTCAGGCTAAAAAGGAAAAAATTCCGGTTATACCGAGAGCTGAAATGCTCGCTGAGCTTATGAGAATGAAATTCTCCATAGGTGTTGCGGGAACACACGGCAAGACAACCACTACTTCGCTTATAGCAAAAATCTTCCACAACGCCAAACTTGATCCGACAATAATAATCGGAGGACAGGTAAAGGTCTTTGAAGGAGCAAATGCCCGCCTCGGAGCAGGAGAATACCTGATTGCAGAAGCTGACGAAAGCGATAAATCGTTTCTAAAACTCTTCACTTCAATGGCTGTGATAACAAATATCGATGAAGACCATCTTGACAATTATAAAGATCTTGAAGAGATAAAAGAGCATTTCATAAAATTTGCAAATTCAGTTCCGTTTTACGGTTCAGTGATAATATGTATTGATGATGAAAACAACAGAAATGTACTTGACAGAATAAACTCCAAAGTCATATCATACGGATTCGGAAGAAGAGGCGATGTAAGGGCAATTGATTTAAAGATGAAGGTTCTCGGCTCCAAATACCAGCTTGTTTCAAGAAACATGCCTTTGGGGGAAATAACCCTGAATATTCCGGGAAAGCATAATGTGCTCAATTCACTCGCCGCAGCTGCTGTTGCTATTGAGATGGAGATTCCATTCAAGACCATAAAAGAGGCATTGTCGCAATTCAGCGGAGTGAAAAGAAGATTCGAAATAATTTTTCAAGACGAAAGGAAAAACATCTTTGTCGTGGATGACTATGCTCACCATCCTGCGGAGATATTTACTGTAATCAATTCTGCAAGAAACATGGGAGACTATAAAGTTGTGACTGTCTTTCAGCCGCATTTATATTCACGCACTCTATCTCTTAAAGACAGATTCTCCGAAGTTTTGTCCAAATCGGATATTTCCGTTGTAACAGATATATACCCTGCAAGAGAGACGCCCGTTGAAGGAGTCACAGGAGAGATTTTATACAATGAAATAAAAAAGACTCTCAAAGATAATGCGCATTATGTTCCTGATAAGAATGACCTGCCCGGATTTCTCAAAAAATTCGCTGATGACAATACAATCTTCCTTTTTATCGGAGCGGGAGACATAAACAAATATTCACTGAGTTTTGCAGAGGCTATGAATGAAAAAATATGAAATGTATGACCTGAAAAAGGCATCGTATATAAAAATAGGATGCAAGGCAAAAAACTTTATTGAAGTTTACAATGAAGATGACCTTAAAGAGGCAGTAAGCATGAATAATCCGAAAATCCTCGGAGGAATGTCAAATGTTCTCTTCGCAGGAGATTCTTATGAAAATACATTCATTTCACTGCAGGGCGAATTTAAGGAGATTGAGAGAATCAGCGACACTGATGTCAGGGCGGGAGCAGGAGTAATGCTCTCCTCTCTTCTCTCGTTTCTCGCGGAAAACGGACTCTCCGGACTTGAGGAATTGAGCGGCATTCCGGGCTCTTTAGGCGGAATGCTTTTTATGAATGCCGGCGCAAACGGAGTCTCAATTTCAGACCTGCTTGTAAGCTTTGACACTCTTGAGAATAAGAATTTGAAAAAGGATGAATGCGTTTTTTCATACAGGCATTCTTCAATAAAGGAGCCTGTTGAATTCGTCACTCTCCGCCTTAAAAAAGATTCCAAGGAGAATATAAAGAATAAAATGTCCGATATTATAAATAAAAGAAAGATGACTCAGCCTTATGACACTCTCTCTTTGGGATGCGTCTTTAAGAATCCTGCTTTTGAAATTCCGGCTTGGAAGCTGATAGATTCTGTGGGAATGCGTTCAAAATGCGTAAATGATGTCTGTGTCTCTGAAAAACATTCCAATTTTATAATAAACAAAGGAGACGGGAAAGCGTCGGATTTTCTCTCCCTGTCAGAAGAGATTGTGAAACTCGTGTGGGAGAATTATAATGTGAAACTGGAGTATGAAATTGAGATACTATTCTAACAAAGGCGACCGTTTGTACAGACATTACACTCTTCAGAAGAAGAAAAAAAAGAATTTCATGAACAAGCTTCCTCAGGCAACCCTCAGAATAATGCTTTTGATTTTAATAGTGTCTTTGTCCGCATTTGCCGTTAATTATTTTTTGAAGACGGGCAGTATGTTCGCAGTCAAAACAATCAAAATCGTAGTAGCTAATGAGAAATCCTCTGTTGAACAAAACTCTCTTGATGCATTTAAGGGAGTCAATCTTAATACTCTCAAAAAAAGCGACATAGCGGAGTTCTATAACAATAAAAACAGCGAATATGGAGTGAGAAGCATACAGAAGATTCTGCCTTCCGCATTGAAAGTGGTCTTATACAGAAGATTTCCCATTTTCCTCGTCAATAATGAATGGGTGGTCAATAATGACCTGTCGATATTTCCTTACACTGAAAAATGCGTCAATTATATACCTCTCACTGTAAATGAAAGCGAATTGAAATCCATATTCGACATACCGGGGCTTCCGACAATTCACAAGCAGATAATAAAAGAGAGGGATTTAATCAGATCAATGGCATTCGAAGGTTCGAATATATATTTGAGGATGAAGAACGGAAAGCTGATAGTGATATCTGCCGGACAGTCTCTCCCCTCTCTCAAGGATGCTTCGGCATCTGATTTCAAAGTTTTGGATTTCAGATTTAATAATGCAATATATGTAAAAAAATAAAAAAGTGAGGTTTTATGGACATTACGGTTCTGGACATAGGAACATCGAGCGTTAAGACTCTGATGGCTTCCTTGGATGAAAATGGAAGCATAAATGTCAATGGCTTCGCAAACACGAAAAACAGCGGAATGGCGAAGAGCAGGATTGTCGATATAGACCTGACAATAATAGCAATCAAAGAATCCATACAATCCGCGGAAATAATGGCAGGCAGAAAGGCGGACAATCTCTTTGTTTCAATCGGCGGAAGCGACACCATAGGCATTTCAAGCAAAGGCATAATCGCCACAAAGCATTCGGGGGGAGCCATCACTCCTGAGGATGTTGTGCGCGTCATAGCACAGGCTAAGGTTGTTCTCACAATCGACAGCAATATACTGCATGTCATACCGAAAGAATACACTGTTGATGATCAGACCAACATCAAGAATCCTGTGGGGCTTTTGGGCTCAAAACTCTCTGCAGAGACAATGGTGATTGCAGTGCAGAATATTCTGATTCAGAATATAAACAATGCGGTGGAGAGAAGCGGTTTCAAGGTGAATGAACTTATTTCACAGCATGTGGCGGCATTTCATTCCACTCTTGACAGAGAAGAGATGGACCTCGGAGTAGCTCTCATAGATATAGGCGGAGGCTCCACAAAGATTTCAATTTTCAATGAGGATGCCATAAGATACATTGACACGATTGATGTTGCCGGAGACCATATTACAAAGGATATTTCCATAGGACTCCGCCTTACAAAGAATGATTCGGAATCAATAAAGCTGAAGCATGGAGCATGCCTTAAAGACCTTGTTTCAAACGAGGAGACATTCTCCGCTCCCGGGCTTAATGAGAGAGAGAGCAGAACAATATCCACATCAGACCTCTTTGAAATAATCGCTCCGAGAGTCGATGAGATAATCGAACTCGTGTCAAAATCAATAGAGAAGAGCAACATGTTTGACAAGCTCAATGCAGGCATTGTTCTGACAGGTGGAACTGCGAATCTGAGAGGAATAAAGGAGAGATTTGAAAGAAAGACAAATCTTCCTGTCAAGATAGGAACCCCTCAGCGCTTATCCGGAATTACGGACAATCTCAACAACCCTTCATTTGCAGTGAGTGTGGGAATGCTTCTCTATGCTACTGAAATGTTCAGACAGACAGGCGGTTCTTTATCTAAGAAGAATCTCTCATTTGACGGTTCAATCAACAGATTCATGAACTTTTTCAAAGATATGTTTAAATTATAAAATATAACAAGGGGGAGAAAAATGTTTAGTCCAATTCAAGAATCAGTCCAGCCGGCGAAGATAAAAGTCGTCGGAGTGGGAGGAGCCGGAGGAAATGCAATCAACAGGATGATTTCCTACGGATTCACGGGTGTCGACTTCATAAGCATCAATACTGACCAGCAGATATTGAGCGTGTCAAAGGCGCCTGTGAAAATTCAGATAGGCAAGAATATTTCGCGCGGACTCGGAGGAGGCGGAAACCCTGAGGTGGGCAAAAAATCCGCAGAGGAGTCAAAGGACGAAATCAGAGAGGCTATTGATGGAGCAGACATGCTTTTCATCACAGCTGGAATGGGCGGAGCAACCGGAACAGGAGCATCGCCAATAATAGCTGAAATAGCAAAGGAGCTCGGGATACTCACTATCGCAATAGTGACAAAGCCATTTGCATTTGAAGGAAAGAAGAGGATAAACAGCGCTCTCAACGGAATATCCTCTCTTAAAGAGACTGTTGACACTATGCTTGTGATTCCGAATGAGAAGCTGAAAAATATCTCCGACAGGTCAACACCTCTCAACTCTCTTTTTGAAGCGGCTGACACTGTTTTGTATCAGGCGGCAAAGGGCATTTCGGACATTATCATAAGGCCCGGATTTGTGAACAGGGATTTCGCTGATGTCAAAGCGGTTATGACTTACAGAGGAGATGCGGTTATCGGAGTGGGAACGGCAAAAGGAGACGACAGAGGCGCAAGCGCCGCTCAGATAGCGCTTGATTGCCCGATACTCGAAGACTCTTCAATTGAAGGCGCATCTGCAATGCTCGTGACTCTCACCGGACCTTCAAATATGTCATACGGAGATATTGAGGATGCAATGGAGATAATAAGAAAGAGAGCAGGAGAGAATACTGACATAAACTGGGGCGCAGTATTTGATGATACTCTTGAAAATGAAATAAGAATTACAATAGTAGCCACAGGAATATCGAGGAATGTGCAGACAGAGAAGCCCAAAGCCGAAGCGCTGGAGCTCTTCAGCACTTCCAAAATAGAGGATAAAGCGTCTGATAATTCGACTGCAATGAATGTGAGACGGACAGTTACAAAGGATGATGACATAGAAAAGCCTGCTTTTTTACGCAGAGCAAGCGACTGATTTTTTTCATACTCCCCCAAGAGGGAGGGATCTATATGACCCTCCCTCTTACCCTTTTTAAACATTGATGTTTTATTCTTCCTTGTGATTATCGTATGATATGGTGTAATGCAAAGCACTCTGGCTCTCAGTGGCGTCTTCGCCGAAGCAATCTCCTTACTTCTATTCACTCTTTTGTTTTTTTGTGTCTCCCCGCCTCTGAACTCTCAACCATTAACTATAAACTATTAACTCTTTGATTTTGTTTTGCCCACGGCACATGGCTCACGGTATCTTTGTCACTTTTTTCCACCCCCGCCGCTATATATACTCCGAACTCCGAATGGATTTTTTTGCATTTTACCATTTCTTCACTTTTTCAGTCTTTTATAGCCGTCTTCAAGAATAATCATGAAGTTTTCCTTCTTATCATTTATGAACGGATAATCCTCAACGAAATTCATTATCTTATCCCTGCTGTCAAGCACTTCCTTTATAATGTTCAAACAAATTGATTCGTCCATTTTCATGGCATTTGCCAATCTTAAAAAATCATCGGCTTTCAGTTTGTTTTTTTTACCGTTTACGGTCAAAGCGCTGTCCTCTTCATTTTTAATGACAAGTTTTGAAGAAACGATATCATAGCACGGAGAAAGAACTTTCTCATTGTCATCATCATATAAGAATCCGTAATTCTTAAGATGTCCATCCCCGTTTCCCACTATAAAATTCATAACAACAATCTTAAAAAAGTTTTGAATTTCTAAGCCCGGAAACTTTGCGTATGCTCTTATCGCTTCTCCGACCCTTTCCGCGCTTCCTGTATATTTGTCATCCGCCTGAATCACGGACTGCATATCTTCAAAATGAATCTTTTTATTTCCTTTTCTGTCAAATCGCCTCACAATATATGCGCTTGAACCGTCACGAAGAGTTACGATTCCGTGAAGAGCGGTCTTAACTCCGGCTATTTCAAATATTGTCATGCACATATTTTCATTTTGAGGCATTTCGGGGAATCTGTCCGTCTGCGGTTTAAGAATGAATTGACCTCCCGCATAAACAACTTCAACCTCTCCATTTTTTCTGTTTATTTTTGTCGAGAGTTTCGGCTGAACACCCGATATTGAAAGTTTTCCGACACACTCTTGCGCCTTCTCGGAAATTTCATTGAGAGAAAATCTTACGGAAGGAATTTTTGAAACTGAAAAGACCCGTCTCACGCATTTTTCATGCATGAGATCCTCACCCTTCAAAGGAAGGCCGCATGATATGCAGTATCTGTTCACTCCATCTCCTTAATCGAAACTGCGCCTATCGCATCTTCGCAGGTCTTTATCAAAAAACCGAAATCATCGTCTTTGTCGAGTTTCAATTTCAATCCTGTGATGTCTCTGTACCAGCCCTCAGGAAGAATGGATTTAAAAAAAACAAAGAGCTTCTTTGACTCGTATGTTTTTTCCGTCAATGGGAAATTAACCGATATCGGAATTCCCGATTTAAGATATTCATCAAAATAAACAAATCTGTAGCCGTCTTCAATCTCCTCTATTATTCCCGCATCCATCTCTTTGAAAAAAACAATACCCTTCCTATTCTTTTTCATCTTTTACTGCCTCAAGATGGTAGCCGAAAAGAGAGAGCACTCTGTTTACTTTGTCCATACGCATAGTTTTTTTGCCCTGTTCAACTTCCCTAACAAACCTCAGTCCGACACCGGACTTCTTGGCAAGCTCTGTCTGAGTCAAGTTTGCCTGCTTTCTTAAAGTTTTGAATCTGTTTTTTATTTCCATAGTGATATTTTATACCCTAAACAGCATAATGTCAAGCTCTTTCTTTTAAAGAATCAAATTATTATACCATTAAGGGTATTATTCAGAAGTCATTATACCTTTTTAGGTATTATTTATAGCTCTTGAAATTCCATTTATACCCTTTTGAGCATAATAATAGCAAGTTTAATGCGAATAGGATGGTGCATGTTTGAATGAATGTCAATAGTGAATAAAACTTCCCGCAGAAGTCAAGACAAAAAAATATCTGTTACTTTTTTCTCGAAGAATACAAAATGTCAAGCATCCGTCATATCTGTATTAAGGTCACAAAATGTGACCTTAAAGCTTTATTCTGAAATCAATAGGATAAATTGAAAACCTATTCCTGATAAAGAATCCAAAAATACAAGCTACGGTTCCATTTGTTTAAATATATTACTTTTTCATCATTTTGATTATATTCATAGGAGGCAATATAATCGGTTGTAAACCTGTTCTACTGCTAATATTGCTGACAAATTCTCTAATATATGGGAATATAATAGCAGGTGCATTGTTTTTACTAAAATCCTCCAAATCCAAATTGGGATTTGCCGAATCGGTGCTGAATAAACCAATCATTGTAACCATTAGTTTAATCGGAGATTTTTCATCATCCCTTCCAAACTCAACCTGAATTTCTGTCTGAAGTTTATCTTTTTTCTCATTTAAATTATTTTTTACATTGAAATCAAATTCCTTTTAAATTCTACTTAAAAATGATTTCAACTCCATACTTTTGTTTAGCTTCAAAAGCCTCACCTGGTGATATTTGGGACTCCTTGTGTTATTTATTTTTCTGAATTACAATAATTCAGTTTTAATTCAAGGAGTCCTTTTTTATGCTCAATGAGTTTTATTCTCATTTTTTTATATCCATGAAATTCCCCTCTATTGCTATATTATAACTTCTTCTATCCTAATCTTTTATAAAGAATCGCTCAACTTAGGGTATAGTTATTATCACCTTCATTTTTCTTTTGATTTTTTGTGTCTTTCGTCCCATAAAGGTTTGGTTAATTTACGAATTTTTTCACCAAATTCTGCCATCTTTTCAAAGTATTCAGGGTCATGAAGTGCAATTTTTGCATTTTCATTTTCAGGTTTTATGTCGTCACTTAAAATTTTTTCTCTAAAACATTTGTAATTATCTCTAATGGAACAAGGTGCAAAGAAATTACCTGAAGGGTCTTTAAGATAACCATACTCTTCCTGCCAGGATCTACCTCTTGTAAAAAAGTCACTCATTAATGCATCGACTATTGTTTTGTCATTTTGATAAAGTTCTATGATGTTGTCTTTGTAATACGGAATGAATACGCAAGGCATAATGTTGCCATTCCAGTCAATATGGAAATAACCTCCTTCTCGCGCATAAGCCATGCAACCACGACTTCCAGCACCTGCATTCCAGAAATCTCCTACAAAATATCCTTTATCAAACATTATGTGTTCCCATTCTTTTAGTAGATTAACTCTTTCTTCAGGAGAAAGAACTAAATCCATTGTATCTTTTGCTCTTCCTATTGGCATTAAATGAAACATCCACATATAAGTTGCTCCAACCTCATCAAACCAGTATTCATAAAATTTATCTTCCAAGAGAGAATTTATATTCTTTTTAGTAGCGGTTACTGAAATTCCAAATGGAATTCCAATTTTTTTCAAATGTTCTATGTTTTCTAAAATCTGTTTGAATACTCCTTTTCCCCGTCTGTCATCTGTTTCTTTTTCAAATCCTTCTACAGATATTGCAGGTGTTATGTTTCCTGTTTCTGCCATTCTTTCTAATCTATCTCCATATAATAGTAATCCATTTGTAAAAACAAGGAAAAACATATTCTGAAAAGTTTCTGCTATGGATATTATATCCTTTCCTGCTTCATTCCAGACGAAAGGTTCTCCACCAGAAACAACAACAAATGTTGAATCACATATATCCCGCATCTCTCTTATAGCCTTTTCTACTACCCAATAGGGCAAAGAAGCCATTGTCTGAGCCTGGCTTTCCGCATAACAACCAATACATCTCAGGTTGCATTTTTGTGTTGGTGAGATGGTGAAAAATCCAGGGGGCGCAACATTGTACTTTTCTATATATTTCTTTTTTACAGCAGATTTTTCTGAAGTGTCACTTTCTAACATATTTTTCATAAATATTTCCCATGATTTTTCCACGTATTTTTTTGAAATAAATCCTCTATCACAATTTTTCATTAGCTGATTCACAATATTGATAACAAATTGTCCTACCACTCTTGCAATATATTCCGACTCAAAATATGTCGACTTAATTTTCTCAAACATCTTGTGTTTTATCCTGGCAACTGCCAGATTTCTTAAACATTTTTTAAGTGGAATTTTTGATGTAGATAATTTTATCAAGTTAAACACCACAGAGCTTTTTACTCCAGCCATAAACTTTCTTGCATTTTTACGACTTGCATTTTTAGGATTAAACATCTGTGTTATCATTACATCCTCCTTTTTGCTTCACGCTTTTAATAATTTACTGCTTTATTAATAAATCTATCAAAATTTCCTATAAAACTCGATCTTGTTAAAAGAATTATTGTGGCAATAAAGTAATTGAACCAACACCTGAAACTATCATAGTAATAGCAACCGGAATACCAAATCGCCGCAGGGGAACCAAATTGGATAATGTGAGCACTAAAAAATCCCATTGTCACAGTTATTACATTAATAAAAATTGCCTTGCAGGTTGTTTCTAATGTTTTATCCAGCGCCTCAAGTTCAGTTCCGGCTTTCTTAAATTCTTTCCGAAACCTGCTGAAAAAATGGATTGAATAATCTATCCCAATACCAATAGGGACGCTTCTTACAAGAACAGTGGCAACGTCCAGTGGAATGCTTGAGAACCCCATAAAACCAAAGATGATTAAAAGTGCGAAACCTATTGGCACAAGACCTATCAACCCACCAATAAAAGAACGCATCATGAACATAAGACAGATAAATACCAGAACAACGGCAATAATAATACTCTGGATTTGGCTGAGCATAATACTATTATCTAAATTCTGATAGATAGATGGCATCAATGTTTGAGCAAAAATGACATTAGAATTATTTACTTCTTTGATATATTCCTCAATATTCTCAAGCAATTTCCATGTTCGTGCCGTATTCATATTCGTAATAGTTGCCTGAATGATGGCTTCTGTTTTTGCTGGATTAACCAATTGGCTCATAATTTCTTCCTCTTCTAAAAGAAACCAGAGATTGCTGACCTTATCTTTACTATCCGGTATTGTTTTCCCTTCGTCCATTACATCACTCATTTCTTCTATTATATCTACTACTGATTGGGGATTATGAACATCTTTTTTTGATTCTAAGAAATCTTTCATCTTTTTCATCTCTTCCAGAACCACAGGGTCCTGAATATCGACTTTAACTATCGTGGTGTCTCTAACAATTCTTGACATTTGAAATTTTATTAAGAATGCTTTCGGCTGAGGCTGTCCAGACAAAAACTTTGGGATTTTGATTGTGATTATCTATATATTGATTGATAACATTAACAAGCTCTTTAATATTTTCAAATGATCCTCTGCGTATTATTTTGCAGGTTATTTCAGAGAACCATCGTTCTGCATGATTCAGCCATGAACTTGATGTTGGAGTTAAGTGCAGATGAAAACGAGGATGACGCTCCAGCCATTTTATTACACTCTTATGTTTATGGGTTGCGTAATTATCTACAATAAGATGCAGGTCAAGTTCAGGTGGAGTCTTGACATTGATTATCTGCAAAAACCTTATGAACTCCTGATGCCTGAACTTCGGCATACAATCTCCTATCACATTCCCATCAAGTATATTTAATGCGGCAAACAAGGTTGTTGTGCCGTGTCTGACATAGTCATGCGTTTGTCTTGAAGGAATACCCGGACGAAGCGGAAGTATCAACTGACTTCTCTCTAATGCTTGCATCCGGCTCTTCTCATCTACGCACAATACGATTGCCTTGTCCGGTGGGTTCATGTATAACCCAACAATGTCATAGAACTTTTCTCTGAACGCCTTGCCTCTGCTTAACTTGAATGTATTTATCAGGTGTGGCTTAAGATTATACTGCTTCCATATCCTCTGTACCATGTCTTTGCTCACTCCCTGCGCTTTCGCCATACTCCTCACACTCCAGTGCGCCACATCCGTTGGTGTTGTATGAAGTG
>DCUY01000118.1 GCA_002327905.1 Caldifarciminota bacterium UBA2202
TCCATATTGCATGAACTTACATCATCATCTCCTGTCGCCATTAAAAATGTGTCTCCGCCCACATGAAGTATGTCAAAAACCTTTGAAACTCCAACGGGCTGTTCCAATGTAGTATTCCATGTCAAATTGTCACTGCTTTTATAAATGAATCCCATTGCCAAACCACCGAAATATCCTCCTGCATACATAACTCCGTCAATGTACTCTGCGTCAAGAACTTCACAGGTAGATTGATTCATAGGAAGAGTGTCATAAGAGAGCCAATTTGCGCCTTTATTCAGAGTATAGGAAATATTCGCCTTTAGTCCTCCGAAAGCAAAAACAGTATCGCCCTCAGCTATCAGTCCGTTTACTTTTCCAAGAATAGGAATTGGAGGATATGTTGCCATAAGCGCAAAACTCGTATCCTCAATAAAGTTCAATGTCAATGAACCGGAATCTGTTAATATTCTCTGAGATTCAAAAAACATTGTTGAATCTCCTGTAAGAACCTGTCCGTCTCCTCCAACCCAAGATGTCTGCTTAAACGGTGTAAGAACATTCGGTCCTGTATAGGCAGAAAGAGAAACGCCTATTAAAACCAAGAGAGTCAGAATAAGAAAACCTTTTTTCATAAGACCTCCGTAACTAAAATTTTACTAATTTCTTTGCTTTTCCATCCAGTTCTTCAAAAAGCACTCCCTGTTTGAAAAACCTTTCATCTACTCTTCTTCCTGTTATATCAAAGAATTCGGAAGGAGTAGTTTTATGTTTAGAACTAAAATCAATTGACTCAATTGCCGTTAATTTATTCCCCAGTTTATTTTTAATGTGCAATACATATATATTTTTACCTAAAATAGGATTTTTGTCAATAGCAAAATGCTTATCTTTTACAAACGGTTTTTGTGAAGAAAATTTCTTTTCAACTGATTCAATTATAAAATCATTACTATTTAAATAAATTACTATCATTGAATCCCCGATTGTGAATGATGAAGTTTTGAATTCAGAAAGACCTACTGTCTGACTCTTCAAAGAATTGTAAACATTCAAAAAACCGTATGAGGTCAGATGTTCTCTTCTTGACACTTCATCAGGAATGACATCCGCTCCGTCTTTTAATTGGTTATAAAGTTCATACACATTAAGAAATGTATCGGATTCAAGAAGCTGAACAAGAGCGGCGCCTGTATATGCCGCTGAATAGCTTGTTCCCTGAAATGCGCTGACAGTGTCATTCACTGGAATCCCCCATTTTTTCATCCCTATAGCAAAAATATACTTGCCCGGAGAATAGAGGTCGGGCTTTATGATATTCGACATGGATTTGCCTGACCAATTTAATATGTGAAAGAGAGTATCAGGGGTGGCAAGGGATTCGCTTATTCTTCGCCTTGAAACATAGGAGGCGGATGAAATCACCTGTGGAGACAAAGCCGGAGAAGCGATTGTTTTGCCTCTGTCTCCGCGTATCATAGAAGCATAACCCGAGACATCAGCAAAATATCCGCCTTGAGCGATATAACAGTCAATTTGCGATTCCGCATTTTTTGATGAAAACTCAATGCCAATAAGAGAATAGCCCCTCTGCTGAAACACTATATGTATATTTTTATTTTTGCGGTTATCTGCAAAGCCGATGTAGGAGTATCCGTTTTGAAGATAGCCGATGGGAGTGATCTGCGGATCTATCCACGAGCTTCTCCATAATCCCGCCTCATCCTGAATAATAAATCTTATAAGAATTTCAATAGCATAAGTAATGTCTATATTCACATCATAGTCTTTTGCAGACTGACAGAGCACAAAAGGAGATTCTGTTATGCCCTTAAATGTATCATTATCAGTAATTGTGCTTGTTGCGTGAAGAAGCATATTCCCGAGATTTCCGACAGGCACTGAAATTCCGCGCTTCATTTGATGGTTTGCAAACATTTCACCAATGACATTCTCGAGCAGACCGCTTCCGTCATGCGTACCCCAATAGTGATTGAGAGGAAGAACAACAGCAAAGGGTTTATTGAGAGATTCGGCATTTTTTTCGATGTATTTCAGGCCGTCTATCACAGCTTTGGTCGATAAATCGCATGATACTCCAATTACTGTGGCGTCTTTTACCAAACCGTCAACTGCATTCTGAGCAATTAAAAGCGATAAGATGGACGAACCATGTCCCGTGTTGTCTTCAATCTGATAGGTTTTATACAATGAAGAATCAAGCTCCTCTCCATAATAAAAACCGGATGGCGGAGATATTCTGCTGTTAAGATGATTCCAAACCTTTGAGATATTTGTTCTGCTATTTTCGTAAAAACAATCTATGTCCGGAGAAAATCCATTGTCAATAAAACCGAGTATTATATTTTTTCCGGTGAACCCATAGGCATTCATAGTGCTTATTCTGGTATAATATGCCCCGCTGTCAGCCGACTGAAACATTGGCTTGGATAATTCAATGAATTTTATTTCGGAACTCATTGACATTTGCATGATTTCACTATTATCTGCATAACCTGTTGTAATTGAATCATTGATATGGATTGCTTCGCTTAGGAACAAATCTGCTGTTGCAGGATCGCCCTTCACTATGACTCCGTTTTCTCCAAATTTATTCTTTTGAAAAATATTTTCGAAATGAATAATGCCGTCTGCGGATTTGTCAGATCTGATAAATTCGGATTTTGCATTTAAAACAGGGATTAATGCAAATTCTGTTCCAATGGAATCGGCAAGATAAGATGTAAACACAGGGTCTATTTTGTCAATGTCCGCATATAAATGGAATGAAATTAAAATCATTAAAATAACAAGAAAGGTCTTCTTGTTCATACACATATATTAGTTATAAAAGACTAAAAAGTCAATATCAATATTATAACTTAATAAGAGATTTTACTCCTTTAATGCATTCCTTTGAAGAGATTACAAACATATACATGCCTGAAGGAAGCTCTTTGCCGAGATTGTCGGTCCCGTCAAATTTAAGTATGTAACTGCCTGCTGAGAGCTGTCCCTTGAAAATGTTTTTTACTGTTCTTCCGGTTTTATCATATATTGTCGCTGTAATAAGCTCCGAAGCGGAAAGAGAAAATTTCATAGAGGCGGAATTCTTCATTGGATTCGGGAATGGAGCTGATATGCTGAATTTGTCAGGAGAATTTTTCTTAAATATGCCGACTACGCCGTTTGTGGAAGAGACTGTCATTATGTATGTCTTTATCCCGCTATTTAAGATAAGAGTGTCGCTCCACAAACCGAAAACATCCACATTTTCATCTTCAGACTGATTGACTCCGATTTTGCATTCATCGTTTATTATATCATATCCCGAAGGTATAACAGGATAGAGGAATGAATTGTTTTCATTCTCCTCATAAATGAAAATTCCATCGATTTTGGAATTGTAATCTTCCGTATTTGAATCAAAGTCAGATGCGAATATTGTAATTGTGTCGCTCACCCCCACATTCACGAATGAATTTGCTTCTCCTATAAGCTGATAGCAGGAATTGAATTCCATAGGATTCAGGAAAATAGTGTCTGTCCCGCTCACTGCAAATCCGTTTATCTCAACCTGTTCTGCCTCTGAATTGTATATATCCACATTTCCTATTCCGTCAATTACTGGAATATTATCAGCAGGATGACCTATGACAAGAGAGCCATTG
>DCUY01000107.1 GCA_002327905.1 Caldifarciminota bacterium UBA2202
AGCGAAGTGTGTGAGCCGACGCTGTGCCCGCGTGCCGCCAAACAAAGAGATGCCGTGTACCATGAGCAAAAAATGCCGTGTACCGTATGCCGTATGCCGTGCGCCTTGCGCAAGCTGACGCTACACTCTTCGACAGCCATTTACTGTCAACACATCTCGGAACGGATACAAGTCATTAAAATGTCACGGGCTTTGAGTTTTTTCTAATCTCTCCTGAAATAATCATTTGAGAGAGTTTGTTTTCCACCATACTCTGTATTTTCCGTCTGATAGGCCTTGCTCCGTATTCATCCGAGAATCCCTCTTCAGATATTGCTTTAATGGTCCCTTTGGAAAATATAATGTCTATTCCGTATTCCTTTGCTCTCTTTTTAACTGCTTCAAGCTGAATTTCAACTATTTGCTCTATCTCTTTGGAATCCAATTTATTAAAGACAATGATATCGTCAAGACGGTTTAAGAACTCAGGTCTGAAATGATTCTTTATTGCAGTCTCAATCTCCTCTTTAACAATTTCATAATCCTGTGAAAAATCTACATTCCGAGAACCTATGTTGGAGGTCATAATAATCACAGTATTTCTGAAATCCACAATATGTCCTTGCCCGTCTGTTAGTCTTCCGTCATCAAGAACCTGCAGAAGTATATTGTAAACATCAGGGTGCGCCTTTTCAATTTCATCAAAGAGTATCACGGAGAAGGGTTTTCTTCTTATCTGTTCAGTCAACTGGCCTCCCTCTTCATATCCCACATAACCGGGAGGAGCGCCTATGAGACGGCTTATTGAAAATTTTTCCATATATTCGCTCATATCGAGTCTCACCAGAGAATTCTCCGTATCAAACAAAAACTCAGCCAATGCCTTAGCGAGCTCCGTCTTTCCCACTCCTGTGGGTCCGACAAACATGAATGAGCCTATGGGCCGTTTTGGGTCCGACAGCCCTGCCCTTGAGCGTCTTATAGCATCAGAAACTGCTTTGATTGCAGAATCCTGCCCGATGACCCTTTTATGAATTCTGTCCTCCATCTTTAGGAGTTTTTCCTGTTCTGTTTCAAGCATTCGAGAGACGGGTATGCCTGTCCATTTGGAGACGATTTCAGAGACAATCTCTCCGTCAACACTCTCTTTTATTTTATGCTTTTTGCGCCACTCGTCTTTTTTCTCCTTCAAATCCTTTTGAAGCTTGTCCGTCTCCTGTTTCAAACTTGCCGCCCTTTCATAGTCCTTCCTCCACACTGCCTCTTCACCGTCATGAACAAGGGATTTCATTCTGTTTTCAAGAAATTTCAAATCTTCAGGCATTTCAAACATTTTCAGCTTCAATCTGGCAGCTGCCTCATCCATCAAATCTACAGCTTTATCAGGCAGACGCCTCTCAGTCAGGTATCTGTATGATAATTTGGCAGACTGTTCCAATGCCTCATCGGATATTTTGACTTTATGATGGTCTTCATACTTTTTTCTCAGTCCCTTTAATATCTCTATTGTCTCTTCCACGGAAGGTTCTTTTACCAACACTGGCTGGAATCTCCTCTCAAGGGCACCGTCCTTCTCAATGTATTTTCTGTATTCATCAAGAGTCGTCGCTCCAATGACCTGCATTTCGCCTCTTGCAAGAGCCGGTTTAAGCATGTTTGATGCATCCATAGACCCTTCAGCTCTTCCCGCACCCACTATATTATGAAGTTCGTCAATAAAGAGTATGATTCTGCCCTTTGAATTGATTATCTCATCAACAAGGAGCTTTAGTCTCTGCTCAAATTCGCCTCTGAACTGAGTTCCAGCTATCAATGCGCCCATATCAAGGCCGAGAATTGTTTTATCCTGCAGATTTTCAGGCACATCCCTTAAAAGTATCTTCTGAGCGAGGCCTTCAACTATTGAAGTCTTTCCCACTCCGGGTTCTCCGATTAATACAGGATTATTCTTTGTCCTTCTTGAAAGAATCTGAATTGTGCGTTCTATCTCGTCATTTCTTCCTATAACAGGGTCAAGCTTATTCTTTTTTGCCATATCCGAATAATCTCTGGTGTACTTTTTTAAAACATTGTAATTCTTTTCGCCTGACTCAGCTGTCACTCTCTGATTCCCCCTTATGTCCTGAAGAACGGAATATATTTTTTCTCTGGTTATATTATACCTGTTGAAGAGGTTGTTTATGAATTTGGAAGAGATGTCGAACATGGCTATGAAGAGATGCTCCGAGCCGAGATATTCATCCTTCATCCTCTCCCTCTCTCTTTCAGCAAAATCAAATAATTGCTCCGTGTCGTAAGTTATATAAACCTGATATCCGCCTCCATGCTCAGTATAGGGCATATTATTAAGCTCTCTGTCAATTTCATCGCTGAAAGAACGCACCGATATTGAAAGGTTTTCAAGCAAAGAAGGAATTATCGACTCTGAGCTTGAAATAAGCCCCTTTAATATGTGCAGAGGAGTCAGCTCAGTGTGCTTCTTTTTCCTCAAAACATCCTGAGCATTTGTAACAGCGCTTCTCGCGCCTTCTGTAAGTTTTTCATAATTTATCATCTTTGACCTCCAAAATATAATATAACTTAACATAGATTAATGTCAAGAACCATAGGGACGGAGTATACTTTATACTATTTGATGCGGCAAACTAATGCCTGATAAAAAAGTATCCTGTATTTTGATAATTGGTTGTTTTCTAAAAGTTTTATAATGTTTTTCTATTATTTTTCTATCTTCGAAATTTACAATTATTATCATGCAATACTTTACTGTAATCTCTTTAGTGGCGGTTTTATAGACACTTATGTAATTCTAAAAAAGTATAAAGTATACTCCGTCCCTATAAAAATATACTTATGAAAAAGGGCGGATTGACCGCCCTTTTTTGTGCTTTTCGGAAGAGAAGGGTGTTATTCGGATTTGTAAGGAAGCATCCAGCCATAAGCTGAATAGCATGAGTCAGTCTCCAAAAGAGTCTCTTCAGTCATACCGTCAAAGGCGACTCTGTGCACTCCTGTTGTAAGAGGCACTCTGAAATTTCCCGTATAGACTCCGTTTGTGTATGTAAATCTGGAGCGTTTGAGAAGAGAATGTATGAAGAAGAATCCTGTATCAGGTGAAAATACCGTGATTTCAATTATCTCCCCTTTCGGCAGAGTAATATAATCATCCTTTGCAAAATATGAGTGTATGTCCCTTATAACAGTATCGATTATGTTTGTTTTGTAGAGCCATACTGAATCAATATGCATCATTGCAGGCGATTCGGTATATATTTTCGCTCCGGTTATCTTATCTATTCTCCATCCTCCGTGCACCTCTTTCAAAGTATCTTTCTTGAATGTTGCGAATCTGACAATAGTATCAATAAAATCTTTCTCGCAAACAACCGTGTCAAGAGAATCATTGACATAATATATGTTCATTACTCCGGGGAACCTGCCGTATATCTCCGCCAAAGCAGAATCTCCCTCAATTGAGAGCTGAACATCGTATGAAACAGAATCGGTTGATGATTTTTCCCTGTACCAAAATTTCGGAACAATCTCTATCTTTGCATCATCAGTCTCTTCTTCACCGGTTTCATATGCTGACATAAGCAGATTCTGGTATTCAAGAATCAGATCATCCAAATTTTCTTCATCGGAATTCTGCGCAAGCCCGCATGATGACATCACAAATACCAAAATAAGCAACAATAGTCCTGTTCTTTTCATTTTTCCTCCTTATTTAATTTTTTCCATTATTTTATTTTTCAAAGTTGATTTGAATTTAACTTCATAGAGTATATACTTTGCTCTCTTCTCTTTCGATAACTTCTTTGCATAATCCCGACGAAGCTTCAAAGATTCGTCAAGATGCTCTCTCTCCAACTTGTCAAGCTTCTCAATGATATCGTCTGTCTTTTCGTAATTTTTCTCTTCAATCGCCTTTTCAAGATTTTCCACAAGCTCATCTTCATTCTCCTGATACTCTTTCCGCATCTTTTTAAGTTTTGTCTCAATATTTATAAGCTGTGAAATCATATCATTATCAAGGTCAAGAAGCTCGGCAAGTTTATTGACTTTCACCGCTTCAACAATGTCTTTCTTCTCGCCTGCAATGAGAAAAGGAAATGACATCAGAAGAATTAAAGAGATAAGAAAGAAATTTTTAATTTTCATAAAGCCTCCTGTATATCATTAATAATTTCTACAAATTCATCATCGCTTAAATTATCCATTATATCCAAACAATCATAATAGGAGAGCGTGTTGGAATCATTACTGACGCTCTTCGCAGTGAAATGGTTCTGCCAGAAAAATATGCCTACAATAAAGACAATAACCAAACCTGCGACAGCAGGAAACAGCCGCATAAAAAGCAATATGCTCTTATTCTCTTTTAATCTAATCTTCTCAACCTGTATATCAGGATATAGAACAGAAAAATAATATCCGTAAGATTTTCTGCACTCTTTGCATGATTTCAGATGCTCTGCCGCTTCATCCGCAGAATACCTTTCTATAAGGTCTTCAAAGGATTTTACTTCACACATCGACTTCCTCCTTTATCTTAATGAGAGCATTGCGGAGAGCAACTCTGCATGTGGATTCGCTAATTTTAAGCTCTTCTGAAATCTCATTATACTCTAAACCCATGTAGAATTTTCTCGTGAAGACTTCATACTCCTGTTTGGACAAGACTGACAATGCCTTTTTCACTTTTTCCATCTGCTCTCTTCTGATATTGTCTTTTTCCACTGATATGGGAGAAAAAGAGATCTCCTCATTCAGCTCCACTGTCTCTCTTGTGCGCATCACTCTGTTCAGAGAGACATTTCTTGCTGACATGCATATATAGGACTTCAAATCCTTGATATTATCATAATTCTTGTAAATGTTGATGAACAAATCATGTACTGCATCCTTCGCATCATCATAATTACATAGAATTGAAAAACAAATGTAAAATGCTTTTTTGTAATAAGCCGTATACACTCTTTCAAACTCCTTTTTTTTATCCATTTTGAAATTATGACACCCCTTAAGGCGGATTTGTTTATTGTTTTTTCAGTTTTTTTCTGCTCTCAATGAAAAATTCCTCAGCTTCCTTTGTCTTATAATCAGGATAGGTCCATTCAAGGTATCGCACTCCTGACTTTGAAAAGAGCATTGTAAGTTCGCAGTATATCCCCTCTCCGAGATATATTCTATGCGCGAAGTTCTTTGTAGTAAGAAGCTGAAGGTTATTGAGAGTGATTATTCCCGGATCAATGTTGACCATTCGCTTTTGCTCATTTTTGAATTTATTCTCTATTGAGCATGTATTTAGCTTCTTTTCATAAAGGTGTTCCAGACCTATCTCCTCTGCAAAGAGTATCCATTCCCGCGAGATTCCCTCTCCGAACTCTGCATTGTAATAGTCGGAAAATTGATTGAATGACAGTGTCTTGGAGTATGAAGCTATTTCTCCGTACATATCGACAAGCTCGGAAATCGCTCTGTTTCTGAAATCATTATCCGTATATAAAAGTCCGCAGAATAGAAGCGCTTTGTTCATATCAGATTGAATCTCCTGAATATCTCTTCAAGCATGAATACAGTGAAGAGTCCCATTGATAAAAAGGGGGCAAAAGGTATCTCTTTATCCTTTTTTATGATTGGAATTGCAATAAAGGCGATTAAACCGAATACACCCGCAAAAATCATCGCATAAAACAGTATCCTGTATCCCACGGCAAGCCCCATTAATATGGCGATATATATGTCCCCTTCTCCCATTGCCTCCTGCTTGAGGATTCTGCCTCCGAAGAAGCGCACAAGGAATATAAAGAGTCCTCCTACTGCGGCTCCAAAAAGAGCAGTCTTCAAAACCACATACGGAGTTCCCAATAAATCCGGACTGATTACTTTAAATTCCTGAAGCAAAAGACCTGTCATAAGTGTAATACCCGGAAGAATCAGATGGATGAGATTAATCTCCTTAGTCTTAATATCAATCACGGAGACAATAAGAAGAGAGGAGAAAAAAACAATATAAACAACTGAAAATAAAGTAAAGCTTTCCTTTATGAATATAGCCATAAACATTATTCCTGTTATAACTTCAATGATTGGATATTGAATGCTGATTTTATTCTTGCACTTTCTGCACCTGCCTCTCAAGAAAATAAAAGAGAGAACAGGAATATTGTCATACCATTTAATTGCTGAATTGCAATGAGTACAGTGAGAAGGCGGAAATGAAATTGATTCTTTTCTCGGAAGACGGTAAATCAGAACATTAAAAAATGAACCGAATACAAGTCCGATAATAAAAACGAAAAGAGAGATTGAAATCATTTTTGCTCCACTATCACAGTATCAGTCAGAACTTTGACTTTAACTGAAAATGGCAAAAAAGTCAAATCCTTTATTTGTTGATTTATATATATGGAGGTCTTTTCGAGTCCTTTCTCTTTTAGTATGGAATTGAAATCCATTTCGATCAAATATATGATATTTGCCACCACATTCTCCTTTTCCATTCTGTTATTGGAATTTTCATATATCTGGGTCCACAATCTTAAAGCCGTTATAAAGTCTCCCTTCCTTTTCATAGCTGAAGCCGCAAATTTTTTACAGTAATCAGGAGCATCGGGTTTGTAAGAGGCAAATTCAAACCATTTATAAGCCGCAAAATAGTCTTTCTCATAAATATAATAAATAAATCCTGTAATAAAAGGTATTTCCCATGAATCAGGAAGATTCGCCATTCCTTTTTTCAATAAATTCAAGCCGAGGTCAGGCCTTTTTTGATCATAGGTTATAATAGTTCCGCCAAAAACATAGCATTGCTTGAAGTAAGGGTCCAAATCAGTAATGATATTAAATAAATTATATAATTGATGGAGGTCTTTGTCTGTCATCAGGTGCTGTCCATAATACTGAACGACCTGAAGCCACATTAAATTTGTCATTGTAGTTTTGTAATCAAGAGAGACCTCTCTGATAAATGTTCCTGAAGGAAAATAAAGAAGTTCATTTGCCTGTTTGCTTTTGTTCTCCGGTTGATTCTGCAGAATATATGCAGATGAAAGTATTCCGGCAAATAAAATTACTATTATAATAAAATTCTTCATTGTTTCTTTTAACTTATAGCGCACCGGCTCAATGTTTCACTTTTCAACCTTTCTTCTTTTTAACTCTTTCAATCATATACTTCTTTACATTATCCGTCATTGCGATGAGTCTTCGAAGAAGCAATCTCTATACTTCTCTTCGGTCTTTAACCTGTTACCCAATCTTTACATCCGCAGACTAATAAAACTCTTTTTTGCCGAAAATCAATGTTGAGGCAAAAAGAAGCAATGTTACATAAATCAATGTGTAGGAGATTGCAAAAACCATATAATTTGCAGATACAGGAAGATTATTCACAGCATTGATTTTTATATCTAAATAGTAAAAATTAGGAATTATCAGCATAAGAAATTTAATGAATATCTTCACAATAATTGACGAGGATTTCTCAATGAAAAAAGCTATGTCATTTATAAACTGCCCGGAAATATATGCCATCAGAGTGAAAATTCCGGACAATACGGGTGATGCGAAAGATGCAAAGAATATTGCAATAGCCGAAAGCAGAGTTGACTGCATGGTTATCAATAAAAGCGAATAAAATAAAGAGTGAGAGAAAGGAATTTTAGCAAAAAACAAGACCACAGCAAGGAAAAGGGATGATACTAAGGAGTATGAATATATTATTAGAAGCAGACCCATAAATTTTCCTAAAAGAAGCCGCTCTCTTGAAATCGGTTTCGTGATAATAATGAAAATTGTCTTTTTTTCTATCTCCTGATAAATAAGCCGTGTGCCTGAGAGTATTATTATCAAAAGAGAGAATAATGAAATAGTTGAGAGCCCTGCATCCTTAACAAGCCTCTCTCTTTCGCCGAGAGCAATCGGGTCCAATATTAAAGAACTCAATATAATTAAAAAAGATAGAATAATCAGAGAAAGTATGATTTTATGCCTTATGGATTCTTTGAATACAACATTTGAAACAAGAAAAATATCTTTCATTGTCAATCCTTCATAAGATTCATAAAATAATCCTCAAGTTTATTTTCACGAGGAATGAATGACAGCACTTTGCCGTCATTATCTCGCACTAAATTAACAATTTCTTCAGCTTTAATATGATCAGTTATTGTGATAAATATCTTATTTTCATGTATAGAGAAATACTTGCATTCGTCTTTGTATTTTTCAAGCATTTTATTTATTGTATCATTTGTAAGTATTTCTATGTCAAATTCCTTCAATTCGCTTTTTATTATGTCGTGAATATAACCGATTCCCACAACAGTGCCTTTGTTTATTACGCACACTTTGTCTGCAAGCATTTCAATGTCAGGAAGTATGTGGGATGAAAATACCAATGTCTTTCCTCTTCTCTTCATCATTAAAATTATATCCTTCATCTCCTTTCTGCCAATTGGATCAAGTCCTGACATCGGTTCATCCAATACTAATATTTCCGGGTCATTTATTAATGCCTGAGCCATACCAAGACGCTGAACCATACCCTTTGAAAATGATCCGACAGGATTATGCATTGCCTCGCTGAGTCCGACAAGGCCTATAAGAGTCTTAATCCTATCCTGTTTAAGCTCTTTGGGTACATTGAAAAGCCCTGCTATAAAATCAAGAGTTTCATAAGCAGTTAAAAATTGATAAAAGGAGGGATTTTCAGGGAGAAATCCGATTTTCTTGCGGATATTCCTGTCAATTATGCTTCCGCTTAGAATTTCAATGTTTCCAGAATTAGGTTTGATTACCCCCATCAGCATTTTAAGTGTAGTTGACTTCCCTGCTCCATTAGGACCTAAAAGTCCGAATACTTCATTTTCATCCACATTAAAAGAGATGCCATTGACTGCATCAATTCTTTTGAATGGAAATTGCATTTTATATGTTTTTTTGACATTATTAATATTGATTATATTATTCATAAATATTTATTTTATATTCACTTCAAAAAAAAGGGGCTTAAAAGCCCCTTTTTATTAAACTAATTGCTTACTGGCCCGGTGTCAAACACAGAAGTACAGAATTATTATCTCCTGCTTTACCAAATCCGGAAATTTGATAGGTTGTTCCGTCAAATCCAGCAGTTGCATCCGAATAGTAACCGCAATTTCCTTCGGTTCCCGCGTTTGTAGGATTAGCTGCGTCGGGTTCTTCAGTCATTGTTTCAATAGCTGTTGATAAAGTCAATGTAGCATTGTAAGGATTCTTAAAATTCTGTGGAAGAACACTGTCAACGATTTCAGTAATAATTGGATAACTGCCACCATGATCAACCGAAATAGTCTCAATTGTTACCTGTAGGGTGTGCATGTTTGCTTTTACTGATGATACCTTTGCTTTGTCAATTATCTGGACAAAGTTCGGTATTGCTATTGCCGCAAGAATTCCTATGATCACTACCACGATCATAAGTTCGATAAGTGTAAATCCTTTTTTCATTCTGACCTCCTAAGTTTAAGGTTTGTTTTGATATTTACTATATCATTTTTTATGCCATTCATAACTAACGATTAAACAAAGATTTAAATATTCAAAGAACAATTAATTTCGCAAATTGCAATTAAAAGGTATGAGCAGCCGGAGTAAGAGTAAGCAGAGTCGAATCAGTATTCATCCCGTAACCTGTTATAGAATATGTGCTTGCATCTCCTTCGTATTCGACAACTCCTTCTATATTATCCTCATCTTCATTCTGAATAGAATTATAACTTAAATCAAATGGATTCTTGAAATTGGTAGGAAGGTACTCCACAAAAGCTGAAATATTAGGAAAATACTCTATGCCTACACTGCTTGTTGCTTTAAGTTCAACAGTCACCTGTGCGGTATGCATATTAGCAACTACTGATGCGGCTTTGGCTTTATTTACAAGATGAAAGAAATTGGGTATTGCAATTGCGGCAAGTACTCCAATTATCACAACCACTATCATTAATTCAATTAAAGTGAATCCTTTCATTTTTCTCATACAAATTATTATTGCAATTTATATGCCAAACATAAGTATCATATATTTTATATTTATCTAACAAATTAACGGAGCATAAGTTCATATATTCGCAATTTGCAAAATATAAATACATTCAATTAACAATAATACAGCATTTGATTTGATTCTGGCGGGC
>DCUY01000073.1:0-16292 GCA_002327905.1 Caldifarciminota bacterium UBA2202
CTCATTCGCTTTGGCTCACGGCGCAAGGCTCACGGCACATGGCGTCTTTATTTCACACACGGCGTCTTGCCTGAGAACTATTCCTGCCAATCTTTTCTTTGCTTTATTTATTATTGACTTTATGTTAATTATAATATAAAATATCTTGTTATTAAAAATTAAGGAGTTTATATGTACGATAAGCTTGTTTTTGAATTGTCTGATTCAAATAAAAACACTGTTTCAATACCTGAAAACAATTATGGAATAAAAATGGAATCATGCATCTCTTCTAAGAACAGGAGAGAGAAGGATGCTGATATTCCGACAGTGAGCGAGATTGATATTCTGCGCCATTTTGTTCTGCTCTCTTACAAGAATCATCATCTGCAGAAAGGTTTCTATCCTCTCGGCTCATGCACAATGAAATACAATCCTGTTGTAAATGAGGATATATCTTCAAATGAAAAAGTAATGAATATTCATCCTTATCAGGATATAGAGGATGTTCAGGGAATTCTTAAAATTATGCATGAGCTCCAGCACATGCTTCTTGAAATAACAGGTTTTGATGCGATGTCTCTTCAGCCAGTGGCAGGAGCGCACGGTGAGTTTGCAGGTATGATGATTATGAGCGATTATTTCAAAAGTCTTAATGAGAAAAGGACAAAGATGCTCATTCCCGATTCAGCACACGGAACCAACCCGGCTTCATGCACTCTTGCAGGATTCAAAGCTGTTCAGATAAAATCAAATGAAAACGGAGAGATTGACCTTGAAGACCTTGATAAAAATATGGACACGGAGACAGCAGGAATAATGATAACGAATCCCAATACACTTGGAATATTTGAAACTCAGATTGAACGGATAAGAGAAATTGTTCATTCAAAGGGCGGACTGATTTATATGGACGGAGCCAACCTTAATGCAATAATGGGCATTGTGAAGCCCGGAGAGATAGGATATGACATTCTTCATATAAATCTACATAAGACATTTTCAACCCCTCACGGAGGAGGCGGTCCAGGAGCAGGCGGAGTCTGCGTAGTAAAGAAGCTTTCAAAATTCCTCCCTCCGTTCATTGTCACAGAGACAAACAAAAAATATGATTTGAATTATCCTGAAAAATCAATAGGAGCGCTTCATTCATTCTACGGAAATGTAAACATAATGGTGAGAGCATGGGCTTATATAAAAGTGATGGGAAATGACGGCATAAAGGAAGCCACTAAAATGGCTATTGTAAATGCCAATTACATAAAAACAAAACTCAGAGGCGTATTTGATCTTCCTTATGACATGCCCACTCTTCATGAAGTTGTATTCAGCGGAAGAAAACACAAGAAAGATTACGGAGTGTCAACTCTTGACATTGCGAAACGGCTGTTGGATTACGGTTTCCACGCTCCGACAATCTATTTCCCTCTGATAGTGTCTGAAGCCATCATGATTGAGCCGACAGAGACCGAATCGAAAGAGACCCTTGATATGTTTATTGAAGTGATGAAAAAAATAGACGAAGAGGCGAAGACAAATCCGGAGCTTCTTAAAAATGCTCCTGTGAACACTCCCGTCACCCGTCTTGATGACATTAAGGCGATGAAGGAACTTAATGTAAACTGGTACGGAGAAAAACATGCCTGACAATTTTGTGCCTGTAACCGCATCAGAGATAAGCAGTGATAGAAAAAAAGAGATAATTTCAAAAATTGCAAAGAACATAGTACTGCGCGGCCTCACTGCTCCTGCGATTATGTTTCTTGAATCTGTGAAGCCGATGAATTTTTTAGGCTCTCAGGTGATGGTATTCTTCGAACCCATAATACTTACATTTTTCAACATCAGTGAATACAGAGAGGCATCTCTGATGTTTGAGGAGAGAGATACAATAGAGAAGCTTATAAATGAAATAGAGAATCAGGAAAACGAAATAAAAAAAGATAAAAAGAAATCTGTTAAGGAGGATAAATGAAAGAGAAGGATCAAATAACGAGGATTCTCGCAACAGATTGCGGAAGCACTACGACGAAAGCAATCTTGATAGAGAAGCGCGACAATGAATACCGTCTGATAGTGAGGGGAGAGGCGCCAACCACAGTCGAATCACCCTATGAAGATGTTACGAAGGGCGTTTTGAATGCAATAAAGGAAGTGGAAGAATTGGCGGAAATAAAAATTCTTGAAGGCGATGATATTATCAAGAGAGAGAAGAACACTGGAGACGGAGTGGACTTGTACATATCGACATCATCGGCGGGAGGAGGACTCCAGATGATGGTTGCCGGTGTTGTAGATAAAATGTCCGCAGAATCTGCCGCAAGAGCGGCGCTCGGAGCAGGTTCGATAGTCATGGATGTTATTGCGACAAACGATAAGAGGCTTGACCATGAGAGAATAAAGAGAATAAGAACTCTCCGCCCCGACATGATACTCTTATCCGGAGGAACAGACGGAGGCACAATAACGCATGTGGTGCAATTGGCTGAAATAATTGAAGCTGCCGACCCGAAGCCGAGATTCGGAGCAGGGTATAAACTGCCTGTAATATATGCGGGAAACAAGAATGCGGCTGATGAGGTTGCCAAGAGGCTTGATAAGAAGACTGCTCTTTACATAGTGGATAATTTAAGGCCTACTCTTGAGAGAGAGAATCTTCAGCCAGCAAGAGACAAGATACATGAACTATTTATGGAGCATGTTATGGCGCAGGCTCCCGGATACAAAAAACTGATGGATATGACTGATGTGCCCATTATGCCCACTCCGGGCGCAGTCGGGCTTTTAATAGAAGCTATTGGAAACAGGGACAACATTGAAGTTTTGGGAGTTGATATTGGAGGAGCCACAACAGATATCTTCTCATTCTTCCAGAAAACATTCAACAGAACAGTCTCTGCGAATCTTGGAATGAGTTATTCAATTTCCAATGTTGTGAAAGAGGCGGGGCTGAAAAACATAATGAGATGGGTTCCTTTTGAAATGGATGAAAAAGATTTCAGAAACAGAATCAGAAATAAAATGATCAGGCCGACCACAGTGCCTTCAACTCTTGATGAACTTCAGATAGAACAGGCAATATCAAGAGAGGCATTGCGTCTCGCCCTCGAACAGCATAAGGCAATGGCTGTGGGTCTGAAGGGCGTACAGAAAGAACGCACAATCTCCGATGCGTTTGACCAGTCGTCAAGCGGAGCGACTCTTGTGAATATGCTCACTCTGAATCTTGTGGTGGGTTCTGGAGGAGTTTTGTCGCATGCGCCGAGAAGAGTGCAGTCAGCGCTGATGATGATAGATGCATTTCTTCCGGAAGCCGTGACAATGCTGACGGTTGATTCTATTTTTATGATGCCTCAGCTCGGAGTTCTTTCAACAGTGCATGATCAGGCGGCTACAGAGGTCTTTGAAAAGGATTGTCTCGTAAGACTCGGCTCCTGTATCGCTCCTATCGGAAGTATCAAAGAGGGAATGGAGGCAGTGACAGTAAAATTTGACAAAGAAGAGCATAGAGTCAATTTCGGAGACATAAAACTGATACCTATGGAACTTGGAAAGAGAGTCAAAGCCACAATAATTCCTGCCAAAAATCTTGATATGGGAATAGGCAAAGGAAAGGAGATTGAGGCTGAGATAGAGGGAGGAGTCGTCGGAGTGATAATAGACGCAAGAGGCAGAAGGCCTTTCACTCTTCCTGAAGACGAGAAGACGAGAGTCGAAAAAATGAACAAGTGGATCAAAGCTCTAAATGTTTATCCAGAGAAATAACGGAGGAAATATATGGCACATTCATATACGCCGGGTCTTAAAGTAACAGAGAAGGCGATAGTAAGGAAAGAACGCCGCCTTCCTTTGAAGGGCAATGTTCTTGTAAAACTTGGAGATGTTGTAAAGGCAGACGATATAGTAGCCACAACAACCCTTCCTGGAGATGTTGAAAGGCTCAATCTTGCAGGGAAGCTTGGAGTGCCTTCCAAAGAGGCGCCGTCATTTTTAAAAGTTAAAATTGGAGATACGGTAAAAAAAGATGAAATAATAGCAGAGTCAAAGGGATTCTTCGGATTCTTCAAATCAAGCATCCAAAGTCCGATAGACGGAGCAGTAGAATCATTCTCCGAAATTACTGGAATGCTCACACTGAGAAAACCGCCGAAGAAAGTCGAAATAGATGCTTATGTAAACGGAAAAGTGGTTAAAGTGATTGAGAATGAGGGAATTGTTTTGGAGACACCTGCAACATTCATTCAGGGCATATTCGGAATCGGCGGAGAGGTGAAGGGTGTTCTGAAGCTCGCAGTTATGAGTCCGGATTATGTTTTAAAACCGCAGGATATAACTGATGACATGAAAGGCAAGATTCTTATCGGAGGCTCTCTTGTCACGAATGAAATTCTCAGAGCATGCGTAGCCAAAGGAGTGATAGGAATAGTGGCAGGCGGAATAAATGACAAGGAACTGAAAGAATTTCTCGGAGAGGAGATTGGAGTCGCGATAACCGGACAAGAGGAGAAAGGAATTACGGTAGTCGTGACAGAGGGATTTGGACAGATGTCAATGGCTAAGAAGACATTTGATATACTTAAAAAGAATGACGGGAAAAAGGCGTCAATAAATGGAGCCACGCAGATAAGAGCCGGAGTTTTACGCCCCGAAGTTATAGTGACATACGATTTGAATACTGATATAAGTGAATCGAAACATACTGAAATGGGTATGGACATTGGTTCTGTCGTGAGAATAATAAGACAGCCGTTCTTTGGAGCAATAGGAAGGGTCGTCGGTCTTCCGCATCAATTGCAGAAGATTGAAACTGAAGCCCATGTCAGAGTATTGGAATTCCAATTTGATGATGGAAAGAAAATTGTTCTTCCGAGGACAAATGTCGAATTAATAGAAGAATAACGAAAGGAAGTTTTATGAAGACAAAATTTTTCCTTTTCTTCACTCTGCTCTCAGTATTTATATTTGCGCAGGAAAATGCGGAATCGGCGCCTGCAGACTCTGTAGCAGTGTTTGACTATTCTCTGGTAAAGTCATTCACTCTGTCTGATGTAGGTTCGGATGACGGAACTGCTCTTAAAATAAAATGGGAATGCACTGATAATCCCGAAAATAAAAACCAATTCCGGCTTTATAGATTGACAGATGGCGATACAGTGCGCACGCTCTTGGGTAACTTTGCTTTATCTGCAGAATACACTGATGAGAATTTGAATAGAGAAGAATCCTACAGTTACTCTCTTGTTGCTGTTGATTCCTTAGGTGTTGAAATGCAGGGTATTGTCAGCACTGATTTAATGAAGCCGAAGGCGAATTATTTTAAGACAGATAAAATCATTCTTCTTTTAATGATTCTAATATATACCATTGTGATAATAATTCTTGTTGAAACAGTGAAGAAGGGAAAAGTCCTGTTTGTCAGAAAGATTTCCGGACTTGATACTCTTGACGAGGCGGTGGGAAGAGCGACTGAGATGGGCCGTCCGGTTTTATATGTCCCCGGTTCATCTACCATGTCCGATATAGCCACCATAGCATCACTAAATATTTTGGGCCCTGTGGCAAAGAAGATTGCAGAGTATGAAACGCGGCTTATAGTGCCGAACAGAGATCCGATAGTGATGACTGTCGCAAAAGAGGTTGTGAAGGAGTCGTATTCTGAGGCTGGAAGACCTGATGCATACAGCGACAATGATGTATTTTTCCTCACGGATTCCCAGTTCGGATATGCTGCTGCAATAAGCGGAATAATGACCCGTGAGAAGCCTGCAACCAATCTTCTTCTCGGAATGTTTTGGGCGGAGTCTCTAATTATGGCTGAAGCGGGGAATACTGCAGGAGCAATACAGATAGCAGGAACGGATGCCGTATCACAGCTTCCGTTTTTCATCACATCATGCGACTATACAATAATTGGAGAGGAATTGTATGCGGCAAGCGCCTATCTTTCAAGAGAGCCGCTTCTGATGGGCACTTTAAAGGCGCAGGATTATTTTAAAGGAATGATAATAGCATTCATCTGCTTATATCTGTTTTTCCTTATTATATCGACTATATTCGGCGGAAATGTGCTATTTCTGAATAAAATTTTAGACATAATCAGATTTATTTTCAACTCATAGGAGAAAATATGTTCATTAGAAGAACTTTACCGCTTCTCGTTGCAGGATTCTTCGGAATAGCGACGATAATCCAGTTTTTTGTTCCGCATCCTGCATCCAGAACATTTTACAATATGGTTCTTGACTGGATGATAATAGTCACTGCATTCACATATCTTATGGCTGTGCAGTCAACAATCGAACTTCACACAACAAAGATAAAAAGAAAGGTTGAGGGATGGCAGTATTCTCTCGTAGTCCTGATTTCTCTCGGGATAACTGCATTCATAGGAATCTTGGGAGGCGCCTTCACTCCTTCAACGATTCTTATGAAATTGATTCCTGCATTCAAGCCTTCAAGCACTTCTCCATTGATGTACACTTATCTCTATATGCAGGTTCCAATGCAGTCAACTATATTTTCTCTTCTCGCTTTCTATATGGCATCAGCGGCATTCCGCTCATTTAAGGCCAGAAGCTTTGATGCGACAATGCTTCTTGTGACAGCGGCGATTGTAACAATAGGAAGAGTGCCTCTCGGAGAATTCATTTACAAGGGATTTCCTGAAATTATAGAATGGATATTGAAGTATCCTAATATGGCGGCTCAGAGGGGAATACTTATAGGAGTTGAACTGGGAATGATAGCCACATCACTGAAAATAATTCTCGGAATTGAGAGAAAGTACCTTGGAGGCGGAAAATGAAATTCGTAAATTTTATTAACAATATTGATAAAAGGTGGATTTATCTTTTAGTAGCTCTTGTGGTAATAATACCCTTTGTCTTTCCTGTCGGATGTCCGATGAGAATAACGCCTCCTGTGCAGTCAATGTATAATTACATTGAAGATTCAATTCCCGAAAACGGAGTCCTTCTTGTAGGCATTGATTATGACCCTTCAACAATGGCTGAACTGCATCCTATGGCAAAGGCTCTCACATATCATGCTTTTTACAATAATCTCAGAGTTTTATTTGTGACAATGTATCCGCAGGGCTCAGGAATGGGGCAGGATATAATTGATAAGACGCTGACTCAGTGGAACAGCGCAAATCCCGAGAATCAAAAGGAGCTTGGAAGGGATATAACTCTTCTCGCCTATGTGCCGGGAGTCTCAGCAGTGATGCTGAAGATGGGTGAAAATATTCCCGCTACATTCAATGAGGATGCTTATGGAAACAAGCTTGAGAATCTTCCGGTTATGGATGGCATAAAAACATACAATAATCTTAATTATATGGTTGAACTTGCCGGAAGCAGTGTTGTTCTCTCTTGGCTTATGTACGCAAACGGAAGATACAAAATGAAGATGGGCATAGGCACAACTGCAGTCTCTGCGGCTGAATATTATTCTTATCTGCAATCAGGCCAATCAAACGGCCTTTTGGGCGGACTCAAGGGAGCGGCAGAGTATGAAAAACTGATTACTGAGAACCATGGATATGCAGGCAGAAAAGATGCGTCAGTGGGAATGGATGCGCAGTCGTCGGCCCATATCTTCTTTATTCTTTTGATAGTTTTAGGCAATATTGTATTTTTCATAAAGAAATATAAGGAGGGCAAGTAAAATGGCTATATCAACAAGTATCTGGATATGGATTTCAGCTCTTCTTACATTGGCAATATACTCTTTCCTTTACAAAGACAATCCGTTTTATAAATTTGCCGAATATCTTCTTGTGGGAATTTCAATAGGATATGGAATATCAGTCTATTGGCATAATACTATTATAACCAAAGTTTATAATCCTCTTGTTCATGACAAAGATTTTTTGGTTATAATACCGCTTCTGCTGGGCCTTCTGATGTTCTCAAGATTCTTTAAAAATTATTCGCACCTTTCAAGGATACCCATAGCATTTATAGTCGGCGCAGGCACAGGTCTTTCCATTCCATCTTCATTTGAATTTCTTTTCAAACAGGTGCAGGGAACAATGCCGACAGCCTTTACAATCGGAAATCTGATAATAATAATTGGAGTTATAACGACTCTCATTTATTTTTTCTTTTCTATGGAGCACAAGGGCTTCATCGGAAAAGTATCCCGTGTGGGAATAACATTCATAATGATTGCCTTCGGAGCGGCATTTGGATATACGATAATGGCTCGTATATCGCTTTTCATAGGAAGAATCCAGTTCCTTCTCTCCGACTGGCTCGGAATAATCAAATAGGAGGTTATGTGAAGAAAAACCTCGTTTTGCTTTTGCTGTCCCTTACTCTCCTGTTTAGTTTTTCATTTGCGCAGGAGCAGGCATCAGGCGGAACGGATTTAAATCCCAATGCGATTTCATCTGAAACCGAAAGGCTTGGAAGCATGCTACAGCTCTCCGATATACCGAATGACGGAGGAGGCGGCATTGAAATCAATTGGACATTAAATGATTCCCTGAGCAATTACTTCATCACAATAATCAGGCGAGAGGGAAATATTAAAAAAATCGTCGCATCTGACCTTCTCGCATCAAGCGGACAAGTCAGGGATGTTAATTCCGATGAAAACAAATCAAATGTGAAAGACGGGACAGAGTATTTTTATACTGCAGTTTTAAGCGAATATGCAGTTTCACAGGAGATACTGGATTATTTAGTTTGTGATTCCCTTGACATGGAAGCTATGACAATAGCTGATGCAAATCAGGTATATCTTATCTCTGATGAGAGCGGTCCTGTGAAATCAAAGGCATCATGGTTCAATCTTGAAAGACTCACAGTTCTTATTTCAGCGATAATAATTACATTCCTTTTTCTTTTGTATCTTCAGCTTGCAAGAAAAGGAAAGGAACTCTACATAAGAAAGATAAGCGGTCTTGACGCAGTTGAAGAGGCAGTAGGAAGAAGCACTGAAATGGGAAAACCCATAATGTATATTCTCGGAATAGGATATGTGACTGACATACCCACCATTGCCGGACTCACCATTCTCGGAAGAGTCTCCAAAAAAGTGGCTGAGTATGAAACAAAAATTCTTGTTCCTTCCTATGATCCGGTCGTTATGACTACTGCGCAGGAAGTTGTAAAAGAGGCATTTACAGAGGCGGGCAGGCCTGATTTATATAATAAGAATGACATAATGTATATAACTCAGGACCAGTTCGGATATGCTGCCGGAGTTGACGGAATGATGCTCAGAGAGAAACCGGGAGCAGTATTCCTTCAAGGATTGTTCTTTGCGGAATCGCTTATTCTTGCGGAGACAGGGCATTCGATAGGAGCTATACAGATAGCGGGAACGACAGAGACTGCACAACTTCCGTTCTTTGTAGCGGCGTGCGACTATACTCTCATAGGAGAGGAGATGATGGCGGCATCCGTATATCTGCAGAAAGATCCGCTTATGCTCAGTTCAATAGCGGCGGAAGATGTAATGAAAGTAATCATCATTATAATATTGCTGATAGGGCTCATTCTTGGAATTCTCGGACCGGGAATGCATATAGAATTCTTCGACAAACTATTCAATCTACTGATTGAGATACTATAAGGAGGAAGAATGTTGAAAGGAAAAAACATTCCATTGGCAATCACATTCACAGTGGGACTAATAATGATTGTCTCATTCTTCATACCCCACAGACCATTCGGAGACATTGAACAGATTTCTCTGAAGTGGTACTCAATTATCGCCGGATTCACAATGCTTCTCGGAGTTGATTCTCTACTTGGACTTCATTTCAGAAAGGTAAAAAGAAAAGAAGAAAATTGGATACATTCCATAGTCCTGATAGCAGGATTTGTAATGGTTGTCATAGCCGGAGTGTGGGGCACAATACAATACGGCAGTGCTTTTGACGAGAGATCTTTCTTCACTTACATCTATAATTATTTCATAGTGCCTCTTCAGTCGACAATGTTCTCTCTTCTCGCATTTTTCGTCGCTTCAGCCGCATATAGGGCATTCAGAGCGAGAAATGTCGATGCGGCTCTTCTTCTGATTACAGCCATAATAGTAATGCTTGGAAGAGTACCTGTGGGCGAACTTATATCTCCTTATCTGCCGAAATTCACGGATTGGATTATGGAGGTGCCGCAGATGGCTGCAAAGAGAGGCATAGGGCTCGGGATTTATCTCGGTGCTTTGGGAGTTTCAATAAGAATAATTCTCGGCATAGAGAGAAGTTATCTTTCATAATGGAGAATGTATGAAAATATTTGAAAAATTATCTCATATAGACAGAAGGTTCATATACATACTTATAGCAATAGTTGTAATTGTGCCTCTTCTTTTAAAACCCAAACTTCCGATAGTGCCGACAAAACCGGTAAAAGACATCTATGATTATGTTGAAAATCTTCCGCAGGGAAGCAATATTTTGATTTCAATTGATTATGATGCCGCTTCAATGCCTGAACAACAGCCGTTCCTTGAAGCGCTTTTAAGGCAGTGCTTCAGAAACAAACTTAAGCCGATAATGATTGTTCAGTGGCAGCTCGGGGCTCCTCTCGGAACAACAGGGCTCGAGAAAATTGCAAAAGAATGCAATGCTCAGTACGGAGTCGATTATATAAATCTCGGATACCGCCCCGGGTATGTTGCGCAGATGGTAGGAATAGGAAGAGAAATACGGGATTATTTTGCAGTTGACTACAAGAATGTGTCAATTGATTCATTCCCTATTATGAGAAATATACACAATTACAATGACTTTGCTCTTCTTGTCGGTCTTGAAGCAGGTGCGACTTATCTTTTGTGGGTCGAATATGCCGGTGGAAGATTCAAGCAGAAAATAGCATTGGCTCTCAATGCAGTCTCTGCGCCAGACGCATATTATTTTTATCAGTCAAAGCAGATAATCGGACTTGTCGGAGGAATGAAGGGAGCCGCAGAGTATGAAGTCCTTGAAAACAAGCCAGACCTTGCAGTAGCGGGAATGGCATCACAGTCATACTCTCATATTCTCATCATTCTCTTCATAGTCTTAGGCAATATCACATATTTTGTCGAAAAGAGCAGAAAGAAAAAGGAAGGAGGAAGATAATGGCAACAACAATAGGAATCTGGATAGCCGCAGGGCTTACGCTTTTCATTTACTCTTTTCTTTATAAGGACAATCCGTTCTATAAATTTGCAGAGCATCTGTATGTCGGAATCACAGCAGGATACTGGCTCATTTACACTTGGGCATACACGATTCAGCCGATGCTTTTGGACCCGATAATAAAGAACAAGGAATTCATTCTTATTATACCTGCGTTCTTCGGAGTTATAATGCTGACGAGATGGTTCCCAAGCATTTCATGGCTGTCAAGATGGTCAATAGCATTCACAGTAGGTATAGGAGCGGGACTTGGAGTCACAGGTTCAATTCAAGGATTCATTCTTCCTCAATTGAAATCCACCATTCTTCCTTTGACCGGGTTAAATTTCGCCACATTCAACAATCTGCTTATCATATTCGGTGTCTTTACCACTCTTGTTTATTTTTATTTTTCAAGAGAGCATAAAGGCTTGTTAGGGCACACAGCAAAGGTGGGAATGACTTTCATTATGATAGCATTCGGCGCATCATTCGGATACACTGTGATGGCGCGTATTTCTCTTCTCATCGGAAGAATATATTTTCTCATGTTTGACTGGATAGGAATGATGTTCGGCAAATGAAGGCGTATTTTGTCAAACTCGGATGCTATGATGTATTTACGAACATGGCTGTTGATGAATATCTCTATAAAAATATCAAGGAGCCGGTCCTGAGATTCTATGAATTTTCAAAGCCGTCAGTCACTTTAGGATACAACCAGAGGTATGGTAGCAGATTCAACATGGATTTTATTGAGAGCAGTAGCATACCAATCACGCGCAGGCTTACCGGCGGAAGAGCTGTATTTCATGACGGAGACCTGACTTATTCCATATCATCGGATTTTGAATTTTTCACGCAAGGAGGAAATTCTCTTGACATGGTGAGCAGATATAAAAAAATCTCCGATGTGTTTTATCAGGGATTCAAATCCATGGGAATGAATATTGACCTCAATGAAAACAAATCCATGAAGCCGTTTTCATCCAATTGCTTTGACACATCCTCCATTTATGAAATCACGGTAAAAGATTTTAAAATACTCGGAAGCGCTCAAGTATTCTCAGAGAGAGGATTTCTTCAGCAGGGCACGATTCTTGTGAAAAACGGAGTGTATAACCCGTCTGACCTTTACGGAGAAAATCTTCAAAAGAATATTGAAAATCTTACAGGTATGGTTTATAATATTAAAGATATGGCTAACGGGTTATATAGTGCTTTTTTTGAAATGTTCAACTATGAATGGGAAGAGATTAATGTCAGCGCGGCTGATGCAAATGTCGCAGAGTTGGTTGAATTCTATAAAAACAGCGATTGGATAAAGAGGGTTTAATGGATTTAACTGCAAAATTGGAAGTCTTTTCAGGAGTGGAGCTGATAAACCTTATATCTCAAGGCAAGAGAACAGGCGTTCTATATTTTGACATATCAGGTGAAAAAGGAGAGCTCTGTTTTAACGAAGGAGTTCCTGTTCACGCAGCCTACAAATCCCTCTTCGGAGAAGAGGCCCTTTACAACATTATGATAGAAAAGCAGGGCACAGTCTCTTTTAAGGACAATCTTCCGGTGAAGGAGCACACAATACAAAACGGCAATACAGCTGAACTGATGAATCAGATAGAAAAAAGGAAGGTTGAATTTGATGATCTGGCGAAGAGGCTTCCTCCGTTTGAAGCTGTGCTTGAGAAGCGCGCTGACGGTATAGGAGAGAATATAAGCCTCAGAAAATCGGACTGGGCAGTCATAAGAATTGTTGACGGTAGAAAAAACATCAGAACTGTAATAAAAGAGAGCAAACTTCCGCTTCTGGAAGCCTACAAGACTCTTGAATATCTTTTGTCAAAAGGGATGATTTTCGACAAATCACAGTCAGAGAGATTGAAACAGATTCTTCTGACTTCAATGAACAATATCCTTGATGCCTTCTCTATAAAAGGCGCGAATACCAAGGATTGGGCTCTCGCACTGATAGATATGATTATGGGTAGCGGATATGAGACCATAGGCGGCATGATTAAATATTCGAATGATTCATTGAGCGCGGAGGAATCGATTGTAAAAGTTATTGACGAAGAAAAAGTGGAGAAGATTAAAAAACTCCTGTATAAAGCGTCATTAGAAAAGGCATCAGGAGATTTGGGGCAGATGATTGCGAAGAAAAAATATAAAGAGTTAATGCAAAAAGAAGGGGTAAGTGATGGGACTTTCTGAATTGATAGAACATTTGAAATCCCGCTTCCTCATTATCGGCGGTGTGAGAATCAGTAAAGAGGATGGCGAGACAGTGGAGACTGTCGGTGAGGCAAATGTTAAGATAAATGATATAGGAGCATTTTTGGGGTCTGCGGGAGAGGTTGTATTCAACCGACTTCAGCTTTCCGCTCCTGAGTATGCAGTATTCAATGTTGATGACATGAATATCATTTTAATTAACGAGAAGACAAATTTCACAGTGCTTCGGGTTAACGGAGATGCCAAAGGATTGTACGAAGCATTTATGGATGCCTCCAAAGAGAAGATTGAAGAGATTAAGCCTGAGGAGCCGAAAGAGGAGGAACAGCCCTCCACGATTGAGACATCAGACCTTTCTGATTTCGCCGAATCAATCGCTGTAAACAAGCTTGGAGAGATAGAGAGAAAGCTTTTATCGGCAAAAGTGACTCAGCTTAATTACTTGGTAGAAGAGTTTTCAAAAGGCGGAAGCACTGAAAAGTGGAACAGCTCCGTTTCAGGAATGATATCAAATGTACCTGAATTGAAAGAGGCTCTCATAGTCACAAACAAAGTCTCAATAAATGAAATAGTGAAAATCGAAATCACAAGAGAAGAGATTCAGGCAAAGACAAAAATATTGATAGACGGAATCTGCAAAAAAGCCGTTGATGAATACGGCGCTGCTGAAGCCAAAAGAATGGTGCAGAGTGTCATTGAAAAACTCAGCAGAAAGTAAAGGAGAGTAAAATGACATATAATATTGAAATGTTAAAAGACAAGAACAGAGCAAGTTTCGTCTTCTCTCACATAAATGAAACCATTGCCAAAACCGGAGTGACAGGGTACACGGATGAGACTATCAGGCAGATAGTGGTTGTTCTGAAACAGTCTTTGGATACTGCGAACATTGAAACAGTGAATAAAATTGAATATGTTTCAAAAGACAAGAAACTTGCCGTTTTTATAAAATCAGGCGGTATATACGGTCTTTTGGTCGATTCAAAGACCGAGGTTGATTTTGAATCTTCTCTTGTCAAAGATAAAGCGGAAGAGAAGGCGCAGGAAGATGACAAATCCGGCAAAGCAAAAATTGTCATCAAAGAGAGAAAGAAGATTTCAATAAAAGGCGGAAAGAGAGAGGATGTCGAAGAAGAGAAAGAGATAGAATCATTAAAAGCGGAACCTGCTTCTCAGCAGTCGTCTGCAATAAAAGTTGACTCTTCAACCTTTGTTTCAATAAAAAAAGTTGCGAATGAGTATCTTGATGATTTTTCCGATGATATTGTGAATAATCTTATCCATGAAATGAAGCTTAATGTTTCTTTGATGACAGGAGATGACGTAGAAAAATTTCTCAAACGCCTTTTAAATTCATCAAAACTTATAATAGGTCCGAGTCAATCGCAGAAAATGATCGATGATATAAAGAAAAAAATAACATAATGGAGGAGATATGGTAATAGCTCTAATCAAAGATTTGCTTTTTCTTCAAACCGGAATTCCGCAGTATGTGGTTAATTCCAAATTCACTGCAAGCGTGCTCACTATTGCAGGCGCAATAATGCTCTGGTTCGCGCTCTTCTTTATGGGAGTGATGGCTAAAAGGTACGAAAAGGTTCTTCATAAAAAGACGGACTGGCAGTTTATTATTCTTTCTCCGACAGGAATTTTGATTTATGCGGTTATTCAGGCGTATAGTCTGATAGTGGTAGGCAATCTTAAGATGACTGACTCTGAAACATGGATAGCATATATATTCTTTTTCTTGTCAGGCGTCTTGTCCCTCTTAGGATCTCTAAGATTCTTCAAGGTTGTAATGCCCCATAAAGGAGGATCAAAATGAGAATATTATTTCCAGCTGAAATCCTTCTTGCATTGGGAATGATTCTCTTCTCAGCATCGCTTTTCATATCCGGATTCATTGTGCGCAGACTTTTGAAAATCATCAGAAGACACGGTATATGGATTCTTCAGATACTTGGCGGAATTCTCGTGCTTGCCGGAGCAATAGTTCATATTATCAAACTTACGGTTTATTTTCCTGCGCTTGCAAGGTCAAATCCTTATGACCTTCTTCCGCAGATTGCCAAGACGATGCAGGTCGGTTCAATTGAATCCTTGATGGTTCTTCTGGCAGGTCTTTTCGCAGTAGTCGCCTCACTTATCTATTTTGCTTGGACAAGCAGATAATTGACAACGAGGTATTGACTTTGACAGCAGTTGAGGTATAATTTTGAGCTGGAATTTTGAAAGTAATTTGACAAAAATAAAACCTAACAGGAGGTATCTGTGGTAGAGTTTTTCCAGAAAGGTGGATGGACAATGTGGCCGCTTTTAGTCAGCGCTATAGTGGGAATAGTATTTGTTATAGAGAGAATAGTAACATTTGCTATAATCAATAAAAATCCTAAAAAGTTCGTAGACCAACTCAAGAATGTGATAGAAAAAGAAGGAATTGATGCCGCGATACAATTCTGCGCAAAGAATCCTTCTCCTTTTGCACGGATACTTGAATCAGCTCTTACGGAATTTCAGTATGTCGGTAAAAACAAGCAGAGCATTGAAGATGCAATTGCGAGAGCATCAGTTGTAGAGCTTGCGTTTCTTGACAGAGGAATGCCGTTTTTAACAGCAGTCATAACTTTGGCTCCTATGCTTGGATTCTTGGGCACAGTCTCCGGAATGGTCAGTGCATTTGATGCAATAGCGCTAGCGGGAACTGTAGAGCCGAAGCTTGTAGCAAGCGGTATTTCTGAAGCTCTTATAACGACTCTTGCAGGCCTTGTAATAGCGATACCAGTGTCCGCGGCACACACTTACTTCTCGACAGTCATAAACGGATATTCAAGGTCGCTTGAAGATGCATCAAACAAGATAATAGACATTCTCATGAGTTTAGAGATTGAAGAAGCATAGAGGAGAAGTCTATGTTTAAGAGAAAAAAGCAAATAGCAATGCCGGATATTCCAACCTCATC
>DCUY01000073.1:16372-16796 GCA_002327905.1 Caldifarciminota bacterium UBA2202
AAATTGAGCGATAAAGCAATTGAAATGCTTAAGAAGCCGAACGGAGATTCTCTTGTATTTTCAATCATTCCTACCCGTATGGCGAAGTATGATTACATGATTCGGGTATTTGACCAGCTGAAAATCGCTTATGAGAAGACTGAGATGAAAGAGAAAATAAGTCTGTCACCTGCAGAAGATGATGAGTAGGAGGCACAATGAAAAAACATTATGAAAAACTTGAACAGCGAAGTCCTGTCATACAGACTTCGACAACATCAGACATTGTATTCCTTCTTCTGATATTCTTCATGGTGACAACTGTCTTCAGAACCGAACAGGGGCTGAAAATAGAGATGCCTCTGGCATTGTCATCAAAAAAGTTAGAATCAAAGCACATTTCGCATGTGTGGGTGGGTTATGACGGAGACAGAGGAGTAGTCTC
>DCUY01000066.1 GCA_002327905.1 Caldifarciminota bacterium UBA2202
TAAAACTTTTTATACGGAAAGAGTATGTATGTCTTTCCCTCTGTCAAATCCCGTAAAAAGTGAATAACTAAAGATATGAAAATCATGTATGAAAGCATAAAATTTCTTGAAATAAACCAGACAATGAGTGATGAAATCAGAGCAAAGAGCAGTGAGTGAGTGTAAGGCCTTCTCCCCAATGAGACAAGTTTTTTAATTTGAAATGACCCTGCCTTGACAATATGGTCTGTATCTATGAAAATCAAAACAAAAGCTCCGATTATAAATTCATTTCTGAATTTCAAAAGCGGCATTGCAAGAATCAAATACAAGCATAGATGCATGAATGAATCAAATGCAACATAGAGTAGAGAGAGTTTAAACAGCGGCTTCTCCAAATTTCTTTTTTCAATGTACAGAAATACAAGAAATGAGAGAATTTGAAATAACGCTATGAATCTACTTGAATAAAGCATAATAGATTATATTGACTCCCATCCTAAGAGCCAGATTTCTCTTTTCGTCAGGGTCCTTGTATGTTTCATATACTGCCCACCCGTCAGAAAAATTCGTGTTGTATGTGTAGAGGATTCCGATTTTCTTGTTTATAAACACTGCATAAGCTTCAGGCGGCCCTTCATAATGTTCATGAATCTTGGGAAGCTTTTTAAATTCATAAACAGAAGAGAAAATCTCCTCGTCAGATGATATTCTCACAAGCTCCCTGTCCGGAAAGACCTCTCTTATAAAAGCTCTCGCATCTTTATTGAAACCATAGTCATCGTCAATGTATATGAATCCTCCGTTTAAAACATACTCGCGCGCATTCTCAATTTCCTTTTTGGAAAATTTCAGTTTATCATGCCCCGTAATGAATAAAAAAGGATAATTATGGATTCTTTTGTCTGACATTTTCAAAACAACCTCGTGCGTATCCATTCTCAAGTCAGAGTGTGAATTTACATACTCTGCGAGAATCTTCAGACATTCTCTGTCATTATACCAGTCGCCTCCGTCGTACTGAATTCTGACGGGAGTGAAATCAAATCCGCTTATCTGTATGAAGATAAATGCAATTGCTATCAGTCTGAAAACAGCCAGGTGACGCCTCCCTTTATAAGATACTCTTTTGTATCCATAAAGAATCTGCTTCCAAAAATAATATCAACATCTATAATCCTGAGATTTATGAAAAGGTCAAGTTTTTTGTTTGAATCATACCCAATCAGTATTGACGGAGTAAAATTGCCTGTTAGAAGAGGATAGGAGAAAGAGGAGAATGCATCAAAGAGAAGAGAATCCTGATATGATAAATTTGCATTCAATTTGATGTGTTTTAAGAAAAGATCAACAGACGCCTTAGACCCAAAACCTCTGCTGTCATAAAATACGGGAAGAATATCCGCATTCAATCTCTCTGAAAAATATTTCACTCCTGCAGAGATTATATTGTCATCCGCACTTCTTGTATAATTTGCATAAAAAGAGACTTCTGGAAGAATTCTGTAAAGAGCCCCTGCCTGAGAAGTCAGAATCGAATCATATATTACCTGCGGAATGATATGAAGTCTTCCGAGATTGATATGGTATTTTGAGAACAAATTTCCGTCTATGCTCTTTGATTTGTAATTGTATCTGATGTCAGTATAGGCGAAAAGCCCGTGAAAATTCACCGCCTCCCGGACTAGTATCTGATTGCTGTTATTAATTCCAATCTCCGAATTGAATATTCTATGAGAGTATCCGGCAAGAGCTTCAAAATCTCCCTGAAGCACATTTACATCAAGCAGAATATTTCTGTACTCTCCGTAAAACTCTGTCTGATGCTGTGAAACAGAGTTATTTTCAATATAAACTCTGGATAAAGAATTCAATTTTAAGAATGAATCCTCTTTTCCGAGTGATGCGTAAATGCGGGTTGATAACAAATCGCGAATTATTGAAATGTCATAAGATGCTGCACCCGGCATTTCAAGAAGAGAATATCCTGTTTTTGAAACATAATCATAGTACATCCTCTTTGACATGAATGAATACATTGACCCTGAGATTGTTCTGCATCTGTCGGATAAAAGATTATCACCCTGCAGAATATTTTCTGAGAAGAGAACATTCTCTGTGTTATATATGTTAAGAAAAAACGGGTATGTCTGATACGATGATTCCCCGTCAGGCATAATCAAATCAAAATTCAATGCTCCAATAAGAAGAGGAGCCGCAAAAAGAACAAAGAGTGTGTGTTTTATCTTCATTCCGGTCCTTCTTCATCTCCTCCATATTGTTTTATAAAGTGCCTCTCCTGTCGCCTTTTCAAACAAATCGGAAAAGAGAAGAAGAGGAAATCCGACCACATTGAAAAAATCCCCTGAAATCTTTTCTATGAAGAGGGATGCCTCCTCCTGAACAGCATAAGCCCCTGCCTTGTCCATATATTCCGCTCTGTCAAGATATGAGTCGATTTCATTTGATTTTATCTTTCTGAAAAAAACATCCGTCTTCTGCACTCCTGAAAAACTCTCTCCTTTATAAATCAGGGTCAGACCGGTATAGACAGTGTGCTTTTTCCCGGAAAGAAGCAAAATCATTTTTTTTGCCGATATTCTTGACACAGGTTTTCCGATTATCTTTTTGTCAATATAAACAATTGTGTCAGCTCCAATTATAAGCTCATCCATCTTTGACACAGCGCTCTCTGCTTTATGCTTTGAGCAGAGTTTTACAAATGAAAACGGACTCTTCACATCAAAATGCTCTTCAGTGTGTCTGTGTTTTCTCACTTCAAACTTCAAGCCCATTTCTGTGAGCATCTCTATTCTTCTCGGGGACTCTGAAGCAAGGATTATTTTCATCTGGATTTATCTTCTATTTTTCTTAAAACTCTGCATGGATTTCCCGCGGCTATAACATTATCAGGAATGTCTTTTGTTACAACAGAACCTGCGCCCACTATGCTGTTTTCTCCCACAGTCACATTTGAAAGAACAACCGAATTCGTGCCTATTGAAGCTCCTTTTTTTATTAAAGTCCTCTCCACCTTCCAATCCGATTCTGTCTGGAGAGCCCCTGATTCTGCAGTCGCTCTCGGATACTTATCATTGATGAACATCACTCCATGGCCTATAAATACATTGTCCTCTATTTTAACTCCCTCGCACACAAACGAATGGGAGGATATTTTGCAATTTTTTCCTATTTCAGCATTCTTCTGTATTTCAACAAATGCACCCACCTTTGTATTGTCTCCTATTTTACAGCCGTATAGATTTGTGAATTGAAATACTTTTACATTCTTGCCCATCTTGACGCTGTCTGCTATGCATCT
>DCUY01000022.1 GCA_002327905.1 Caldifarciminota bacterium UBA2202
TAGCATAGCGGAGCGGACTGATGTTTTTGCTCGGAACTGTAAAGATAATATATTTAATCAAATGCTGTATTGTGTTAATTGAATGTATTTGATTCTTGCGCATGGCTCATGGCGCACGGTGCGTCTTCGCATGGTGGTGCTTCGCCATGAACTATCAACTATAAACTATTAACTCTTTTCTGCACACGGCTCACGGCACACGGCATACGGTATACGGAATACGGCATACGGCATACGGCGTCTCGTATAATACCTTTTCTCGGTTATCTTATTTTGAAAAGATTCGGAGTCTCTGCTGTCTTTCTCACATCGGCAGTATTCTATATAATTGCAGTAGTATCTATGCTCTTCCTTTATTTCTCTTATAAGAGGAAAAAAGCATAAATAATCCGGAGAAGATAAGAATCAAAGATGTGATTTGAGAGAGTGAGAATATTTTGAAAATCATCGCCTCTTTCGAATAGTATCTGAGATAATCAAGGAAAAATCTTTCAATTCCGTACATAACAAAAAATGAGTAAAATACCATTCCTTTGAATCTTTTAAATTTGTAAAGAATCAGAAGAATGAAAAAAATCAGAAGGCAGGAAAAAGATTCAATAAGCTGAGTCGGAATGACAGGCAGTGAAGAGATGGCATTATGGGGTATCTGCCCTGAACTCATCTGTTCATAATATGCAGGCGAGTTTTTGGGAAAAGAGACTCCACATGAATGAGATATTTTCCCGTAACAGCATCCGTTCAGAAAACATCCGATTCTCCCTATGAAAATTCCTATGGAGAGTGCAGGAACTGTTATATCTCCGACCTGTTCAATGTCAAGATGATTCCTCTTTAAATATATGATTCCAGCAGTGAGGCCTCCGACCAGACCTCCGTAAAAGACCATTCCGCCTTCCCAAATCTTGATAACGGAGATTATATCCTTCTGATAAACATAGAAATTTTCAACAACGAACCATATTCTGGCTCCGATAATTCCGCCTATTATTATCCATATAGCCATGTCATACATTCTGTCCTTGTCGATTTTTTCCCTTTTAGACATGAAATACAGAACGAAGATGCCTGCAATGAATGCAATTGCCATCATCAGTCCGTAAGAAGTAAGAGTGAATGAGTGAATATGGATTATCTCTCTGAACATTAAGCCACACTCCTTTCAATCTCTTTAATGCTCTTTGGAATGTCATAAGAGAGATTGTTTCTGCCGTTTTTAGTCACAAGAATATCATCCTCAATTCTGATGCCCAAAGATTCCTCTTTTAAGTATATACCCGGCTCAATAGTGAGAATCATATTCTCCTCAAGCACAGGAAGATTGCGGGGAAATTCATTCACATCATGAGTGTCAAGACCGAGCATGTGTCCTATTGAGTGAGCATAATACTTTTTCACATCGCTTTCATCTTTTATATATTTCAATGAAATAAGCATCTTTGCTATCATCTTGGTAGCCGAATCATTAATCTCCTTGAATGAGATTCCCGGCTTCACCATTCCTATTATTCTCTCCTGTATTTCAAGAAGTCTATTATATAACATAGTCTGCTTTTCAGTAAATTTTTTGGAAGCAGGGAAGACTCTTGTGATATCAGCGGAATAATTCATATACTCTGCTCCGACATCAGTCAAAACGAGTGAGTTCTTTTCTATTTTGCAGTTATTGTCACTGTAATGAAGAGTCGCGGCATTGACTCCTGAAGCAATTATTGAAGGAAACGCAGGAACTCTGACTCCGTTTTTTAAGAACATATATTCCAAATCTGCCTGTACTTCATACTCGTACATCCCCGGCCTGACTCTTTTCATTGCATTTATTATTCCGTCCCTTGTTATTTCTATTGCGCGTCTTACTGCTTTTATCTCATGCTCATCCTTTATCATTCTTATAGGATAAATCACCTTTGAAGCCTGCTGGACTGTGGTTATCTGCGGATAATGCTCTCTTATCCGAGTGAGCCTGTAATGCTGATAGTCAAGAAAACTGGATACCTGTCTGTTTGTGAAATCAAAGTAGAGAATAATTTTATCATTCACATACATTGAAAGATGCTGAAACATCTCCTTAATTGAATATACTTCACTGATTCCGGTCTCTGTCTTTATTTCTTCAAAAGATTTTCTCTTCCCGAACCAAAGCTCAAGAAAAGGATTATTCTCTTCAACAAACAAAATCTGTTTAGACATCTTATTGCTTTTTACAAGAAGAAGAACCGAATTTTCCGCATTCAAGCCCGTCAGGTAATAAAAGGAAGAATCCTGCCGGAAAATGTAATTATTATTCGTATTCTTTTCTTTTGGCATTGCGCTTTCAATAAGCAATACGGAATTGTCCTCCATTTTCTTGATGACTTTGCCTCGTCTCTCTTTGAATATGCTTACGGGAAACATTTCTTCTCCTTGTTCGGTTTATAAACCTTAAAATCAAAATTTTCAATAATATTATACACCTCATTGAAATGAAATGCAACATCTCCTCTGCTGTGAGAATCGGAGCCTGTTGATACTGTTCTCCCTCCAAGCTCCTTATACAACGCGAGTATTGAATCCGAAGGGAACTGTTCTCTGCACTTATGCCTCAATCCGCTTGAATTTATTTCGATTGTTTTTCCCTCTCCGATTATCCGTTTAAGAATTTCAGTATAATCTTTTTTGTGCTTCTCAAATATAATATCATGTCTTAAAAATTTTGAATATTTCTTGTAATAGTCGATATGTCCGAGTATATCAAATGCTTTGAATTGAGATATGCTTTTTAATGAAGCAAAATACGGAGAATAATCCGCATCATCGATATTATCAGCATCCTTTTCGATTTCTTTTATCCAATCTGAAATAACCGTCCCCTTAACAAAGTGGGCTGACATTATTTTATATGAAAAAGGAAATTTGTCAAACACATTCAAAATCTTTTCTTCGTATGATTTTTCGAGAGATGCCTCTATTCCGAGATGCAGTGTTATTTTTGACGAATATTTATTTTTCAGGGAATCAAACTCTTTAAGTTGATGACAGCCGTTATAATATTCATTGCCAGGGTCGCCTTCATTGAAATCAAGATGGTCGGAGAATCCGAGTATATCGACTCTCTTTTCAATTGCCTCTAAAACGATATCCTCCATATTCCGATTTGAATCATAGGAATACAAAGAGTGATTATGCAAATCAATAAACATTGTACTATTATATTTAAGTGAAAAAAATTTTCAAGACTTTAATTGATTTTGCGGAATATTTTTTATACTGACGTTTTGGACTTGACATTATTTAACTATATGATATTATAATTTTCATGATAAAACGATTGGTAAATATTTACACAATGGCGACGAACCTTCCGGCAGTAATTATCGGGGTGCCGCTTTTAGTCCTTCTTGTCCCGGAGACAGTGCATTTTACTGATTTTCAGAGGAATATAATTGTCATTATGGGAGGAATCCTCGGAGTGATTCTTGCAATTGAATATGATATTGTCCAGAGACTCAGATTCAGAAATTCCATGAATAATGAAAATATTAAAAAAGTTGAATTCAGAGAATATATCTTCATGATGAATTCTCCGATTATCTCAGGTATTCACATGTTTCTGCATTTCTTTTTAGGCACAATGCTTGTTGCGGGAGTATTGGCGTTTACAGGCGCCGCAATGAAATCCGTCATTATTGGCTTCCTTGACGGTGCTGTGATAGCAATATTCATGGGTTTGGTGAATATGCAGGTTGCATACCTTGTATTTTCAAGAAAACTTCAGGATTACAAATTTACAATTGAAGATATGAAATCCATTTCATCCTATTTAAGAAAAATACCTCTTGTGTGGAGATTCTCTTTTACTATGAATTTCATGTTTTTATTTGTCATTTATGTAAATCTTGTATTAAAAAATAATATAGTCCTTTATCTTGTGTTAATAGCGGCGAATGTCATACTCTCATATATATTTCTTCTGTCAATACTGACTCCTCTAAAGAGCATCAAGCAGTCAGTCAAATATCTCTTCTCGGCGGATATGCAGAAGCTTGAGATGATGTCAGTCGTTGTAAATGACGAAATAGGAGAGATAATAGAGGAATTCAACAAGACATTGGGAAAATATAAGGAATTCATATCAAAACTGCTTCTCATAGCAAATGAATTGTCATCAATAACAAGCCAGCTTGCTTCAACAGGAGAGGAGATAACTGCATCTTCAGAAGAGGTCTCCGCCACAGTTCAGGAGATTGCCAAAGATATGGAGAATCAGTCGACAAATACCAAAAACGCAAAAGACGACGCCTTAAAGATAAAGACACTCTCTGAGAGCGTATCTTCAAAGATAAATATGGCTCAGACAGCTTCAAAGAAGGCAAATGAGGCGACAACTCTGGGGCTTGATAAAGTTGACAATACAATGAACAGCTTTGATGCCATTGTGAGCAATGTGAACAGGGCTCTTGAAAAGATAGAGTTTCTGCAGAAACGTTCGGAGCAGATAAATGAGATACTGGACATTATAACCAAAATTTCGGAGCAGACTGACCTGTTGGCATTAAATGCCGCAATAGAAGCGGCAAGAGTGGGTGAATTCGGAAAGGGATTCGCAGTGGTGGCTGAAGAGATAAGAGAGCTTGCAGAGCAGTCTTCGCAGGCGACAGAGAGAATTTCCCATCTCATTACAGAAATAAAGAATGACATTCAGAATACCGCGGAAATTATTCAGAATCAGCATAAGAATGTTTCAGAGGGAAAATCCCTGATGGATGAGACAAAACAGGAGTTCCAGCAGATTTCAAAAGCGATCACTCTTACGGTTAATATGATTAAGGAGATTGCATACTCATCAGAAGAACAGATGAGCTCAATAACCAAATACATTCAGATTATAACACAGATAGCTGAGCTTAGCGAAAGAACATCATCAAATACTGAAGAGATAGCCGCATCAATGGAGCAGCAGACAGCTTCGATGCAGGAGATTTTATCAAATGTTCAGGAGGTTGACAACAAAACGAACCAATTGAAGGCAGTTAACGAGAAGATCAAAGAGACCTCTTGACAAATCGGTAAAATCTGCTATTATTTATTCATTCAAAGTTCGTTTATATTATCAACAATTCCTTTCTAACCCCTAACAAAAGAAGAGAATTATGAAAATTGAAGAATTAAAAAGCAAAAGTTTTAATGAACTCTTTGAGATGTCAAAGGAGCTCGGAATTGAAAATCTGAGCACATTAAAAAAACAGGATTTTATATTTAAGATCCTTGAAAAGCAGGTAGAGCAGAACGGCAGTATATTCGGAGAAGGAGTCCTTGAAGTTTCAGGAGAGGGTTTCGGATTCTTAAGACAGCCTGAATATTCATATACTCCCGGCCCTATGGACATATATGTCTCTCCGTCGCAGATAAAGAGGTTCGGCTTGGAGACAGGAGATACAATATACGGGCAGATAAGGCCTCCGAAAGAATCCGAAAAATATTTTGCTCTTTTAAAGATTGAGACAATAAATTATGTAGCTTATGAAGAGAGCAGAAGAAGAATACTCTTTGACAATCTTACTCCTCTCTATCCTGACGAGAAAATAAATCTTGAAATGCCTGACAATGACAAATCCCTCAGGATAATCAATCTGCTCACTCCCATAGGAAAAGGACAGAGGTCTTTGATTGTCTCTCCTCCGAGAGCGGGAAAGACCATAATACTTCAGAAGATAGCGAATGCAATATCATTGAATCACCCTGAAATAAAACTTATAGTTCTACTCATAGACGAAAGGCCTGAAGAGGTCACTGATATGGAGCGTTCTGTCAAAGGAGAGGTCATCTCCTCCACATTTGACGAGCCTGCTGACAGGCATGTTCAGGTGGCGCAGATAGTCATTGAAAGGGCAAAGCGTCTGGTTGAACAGAAGTATGATGTTGTGATACTTCTTGATTCAATAACCCGTCTTGCCAGAGCATACAATGTGGTTACTCCTCACAGCGGAAGAACACTGTCCGGAGGAGTTGATTCCAATGCGCTTCACAAACCGAAGAGATTCTTTGGAGCCGCAAGAAACATTGAGTATGGAGGCAGTCTAACTATCATAGCGACTGCTCTAATAGAGACAGGTTCAAGAATGGATGAAGTGATTTTTGAAGAGTTCAAGGGAACCGGAAATATGGAATTGATTTTGGACCGGAAACTCGCAGACAGGAGAATCTTCCCAGCAATAGATGTAAACAGATCCGGCACAAGAAAGGAGAATCTGCTTCTTACAGAAATGGAGCTGTCGCGCGTCTGGGTTTTAAGAAAACTCTTAAGCGAGATGAATCCTGTCGAGGCGATGGAATTCCTTATAAACAGGATGTCGCCGACGAAGAACAATCAAGAATTTTTAAAGATGATGTCTGAATAGGAGGCATAATGAAAAAAGGAATTCACCCGAATTATGTTGATGCAGTAATCCAGTGCGCATGCGGAAACCAGATAAAGACTAAGGCGACAAAGAAGCTTATAAAAGTTGAAATATGCTCAAAGTGTCATCCATTTTTTACTGGGAAACAGAAATTTATTGATACTGCAGGAAGAGTAGATAAGTTTCTCAAGAAATACAGAAAAGAGACAAAAGAGTCAAAAGAGACAAAAAAGAGCAAATAATTATTGCTCAACCTGATATAATATTTTAGCTTCAGTCTCTTCGAAGAATATTTTCCCGTTAGAATCAATCGTGAGTTCCTTAGGCTTCTTATTGAAGATAAGGGACTCGTTTTTATTTTTATTCATTGGAAGATAAAGTGCATAAAATTTGAATTTGATATTTTCGATGTTGAGTGTATTGCTTCCGACTATCAAATCCTTGAAGATTTCTCCGTCATATTGCGAACCTTTCGCGAATATATCCGTTGTTATATCAAAATAATCCGCATTTAAGATAAGATTGAACAGGGTAGTATGGTCAACAACAATGACTGAGGAGGTAAAATCATTTCCTCCTGAAAACATTTTGGCTTCATTCACATTGCTTCCATAGAGGTCAAGGTCTCCGAATGCGTTTATTGACAGGTTTATGTCTCTGTTGACAATTCCGCTTGCCACTCCTATTCCTATTCTGAACAGAGATTTGAATTCAGGAGGGAGGAGGGCATATTCAATTCCTTCATGAATAACCTTCTTTTCATGTATATCAAAAAACCATTCTCTGTAATTCATATAATTGTCTTTTATGAAACTTTCGGCCGCTTCAGCCATTTTAAGAGAACATTTCAAGGATTCCATTGAAGCAGTATTTGTCTCCTTAAGAATAATGTCCGAGCCGGAGGCTATGGAATGTCTGATATGAATATTTTTGGACGAGATTGATTCCTTAAAAAGGTTTCTGTACATCTCTTTATTGTTGGCGGCAAAGAGAGTGATTCCTCCGTCTCCGGTCTCTTTAATGGGTATTCCGCTGTTATTTTTAATGACATTGCTTATGGAGTTCTGGAATTTTTTCATTATGAATTTTTGCTTTTCCGCATTATTCAGTTTTGCGCTCATGAATGAAGAACCCCTTATATCATAAACCAAAGTGGATACGACTTTTGAATAATTATTTGAAATAACGGAATTCAGTTCTGCTGATGAGAGATTGTCAAGGGTATCTGCATGAGGATAAATATCTCCTGTTGAATTGCAGTAAAAGAAGCGCCTCTTTGGAATAAGATTGAATGATGCGTATAAAGATTCTTTCTTTTTTTTGACAGGATCTTTATACTGACTGAAGTTGTAAAGGCGCACTGAATCCAACAGCAGATAAATCATTAAATCGTTTGAAATGGAATCCATTATTTCGGTGAATTTATCCTTGATAAACTGATAATTGAATTTCTTTTGAAATCCGCTTCCCATGAAAAGATTCTGCATAGATGCAATATCCGCCTCAATATCTTTTCCATGCGTCTCCGCATATTCCTTCTTCAATGATTCAAAAGTGATCTTCGCAACTTTAAGTATCTGCGGTTTGTATTTTTCGAAGAAGATTCCGAAGTCATTTGAATATTCATTGAAAATGAGAATGGAAAGAAATATTTCACTTGGTTCAATTGATCTCTGCTGTTTCAGTATTTCCAAATACTGGTTGTATGTGATGTTTCTCGCCTGCTCATTTTTTACCATTTTTTTCTGGAATAGAGAGTATCTCTCCATTAGTTTTCCTGCCATAATGACATTTGCCATCAGATTTCTGTTAAAATCAATTATGAAACTGTTGAGTTTGTTTATTACTCCGATATCCATGGGAAACTTTATTGTTTCATTAATCTCTGTTGAAACATCGCTGTTGAATTGAGACAAACTTTCAAGCATATCTGATTTCAGCTGTGTAATCTGTTTTTCAAGGTCATCCTTCTCCTTAAACAGATAATCCTTTGTCTGTTTTGATTTTTTAGAGATTGCTTTTAAAATTATATCCTTTATCTCATCTCTTAGAAAAGGAAGATAATTTGTGTGAACAGGTTTTAAAATATCATCAACCGACCATATAGTGCGGTTCTCAAAATAATCAAGTATATCAAGCTCTTTTTCCAAAGAGCCTGCAGTATTGAAAATAAGGACCAAATCGACAAAATACTTGTAAGGGAATGCGAAGTGTCTGATTTTTCCCTTTAATGTATCCCAAGAATCAGTGAATTCTGATGACGGCAGTATTAGAGAATTATCAAGAATTTTTGAATGAAAATCCCTGTTGAACATATTGTAAGAATAGATTTCATTTCTTATCTCTATGAGAATATCCCTAAGTTTTGAAAGTGAGTCCGAGAACACATCCGTTTTGTTTGAAAGGTGCTCCTTATTTTCATTATAGACTATAATGAATACTTTTATCACTGACAGTTCAAAAAGAAGAGTCAATTTGCTGTTTTTCTCGGCAAAGTTTTTATAGAGCTGTTTTATCTGGCTCTTCAATTCGGATATGTCTATTGATTGGGAGAGCAAAAGCTTGAATAACGAGCGAAGCATCTCGAATTTTGTTTCGCTGAAAAACAGATATATTTGACCTGTATCTTGAAAATTTACAAATGGTTCAAGACAATCGACATTCACACCTTTTCTTTTTGCGAGGAGGAGTATTCTCTGTATATTTTGTGTGAACTCATCCTTTTTACCAAATTCATCCTGAAGCGTGGAGACATATTTGGAGCGGAATTCCACCAAACCAAGAAGCTGTTCGTAAGTTATCTCCGAAGGCATTTAACTTTCCTTCTTGAATACTGATTTTCCTTTAAATATTGTCATTTCCACGGAACCGAATAGTTTTTTCCCAAAAAACGGGGTGTTGACGGAGCGGGATTTTAAAAATTTCCTGTCAACAACAATCTCTTTATCAGGGTTGAATACTGCTAAGTTGGCGGTATTCCCGATTTTAATTATTCTTTCATCTATATTGAATAATTTGGCAGGATTGTAAGCCAATAACTTAACTATAGTCTTCAAATCGACTTTATTAGTCTTTACTAAATTAGTATAGAGAGACGGCAGGGCAGTCTCAAATCCTGTGATTCCAAAAGGAGCATAGATGAATTCAACTTCTTTTTCATATATCTGATGAGGAGCATGGTCGGTAGCTATGGCATCAATAATACCGGAATTGATTCCATTGATAAGAGCATTGACATCTGCTCTGCTTTTCAAACTCGGCTTCATTTTATAATTGGTATCATATGTTGAATGAATTGATTCGTCGAACAACAGATGATGGGGAGTAACCTCGCATGTAGCTTTGACCTTCTTCTTCTTAAAATCATGGATAATATTTAATGAGTCTGATGTTGAAATATGCGCTATATGAATTGATGTATTCAAGTATGAAGCAATTCTCAAATTTCTGTATATTGCAATATCTTCTTCAATTCTCGGGATTCCCGGCAGTCCGGCTTTTATTGACACATCGCTTTCATTTATCTGACCGCCTTCGGAGAGTTGTCTCTCTTCACAATGGACTGACACGAGGCAATTGAATCTTGAAGCATATCTGAGAGCATTCATGAAGACCCTCGGGTTTGTTGTGCCTTTGCCGTCATCTGAAAATCCTTTTGCGCCTGCTCTTATCATATCATACATTTCGGTTATTTCGACTGATTCCATTTTTTTTGTGAGAGCACCCAAAGGAAGAAGCTCGATATTTTTAAATTCAGATTCTCTTTTTTTAATAAATAATATGGACTGAGGATTATCAATCGGCGGATTCGTATTCGGCATTACCGCTATGGAAGTAAACCCCCCTGAGAGCGCGGCAGAGCTTCCGGAGAACACATCCTCTTTGAATTCTTCTCCCGGTTCTCTCAGATGAGAGTGCATGTCGACAAGTCCGGGAATCACATACATTCCCTTGACATCAATTCCTTTGGAGTTTGATGAATGATTCTTTATTTCAGTTATTATACCATTCTTTATTACAATGTCCTTATTCTTTTCAATTTTGTCAAAGTTTACGATTGTACAATTTTTCAATGTGATGTTATTCATTCTTTCCTCCGTTGAGCAGGTATAGTATCGCCATTCTCACTGCAACTCCATTGGTCACCTGTTCAAGTATGACCGATTTCCCGCTATCAGCTACAGTTCCGTCAAGTTCAACCCCTCTGTTTATCGGTCCGGGATGCATAATTATGCTCCTGTCTTTTACCGTCTGATATCTCTCGTATGTCATGGAGAAATCCTTTATATACTCTCTTAAAGAAGGGAACAGTCCCTTCTCCTGTCGTTCCAACTGCATTCTGAGTATATAAATCACATCTTTATCCTTTATTGCCTTGTCTATGTCATATTCGACTTCAACATTAAAATCATTCAAATAGAGGGGGAGAAGAGTGGGAGGTGCGCAGAGAGTGACTTTTGTTTTGTATTTCATGAATCCCCACATCAATGAACGAGCTACTCTTGAATGAAGTATGTCTCCGAGAATCAAAACTTTAAGATTTTTAAAATCTTTGTAATGCTCTCTTATCGTCATAAAATCAAGAAGTGCCTGCGTGGGATGTTCGTGGGTGCCGTCTCCCGCGTTGATAACATTTGAATTAAGTCTCTCTGCAAGAAATTTCGCGGCTCCCGCCGAACTATGCCTGATAACAACCATATCCGTCTTCATTGATTCAATATTTTTCGCAGTATCAAGAAGAGTCTCTCCTTTTTTAACGGAAGAGGATGATGTTGAGACATTGACTGAATCCGCAGACAAGTGCTTTTCCGCAAGAGAGAACGATATCAAAGTTCTTGTGCTTGGCTCAAAAAAAAGATTAACTACTGTTTTTCCTCTGAGAGCCGGCACTTTCTTTATTGGTCTTAAAAGCACCTCCTTAAAGGAAAAAGAATTTTCCAAAATGTGTTCTATTTCTTCTTTGGAAAGCTCCTCAATAGATAACAAGTGTCTTCTGCTCCAGTTCAATTCTCCTCCTTCAAAAGAGTGATTTCATCAGTTCCGTCAACCTCTTTAAGGCATACGGTTACGATTTTATTTTTTGGTATATTTAAATCCGATCCTGAAAAATCAGGCACTATTGGAAGCTCTCTGGATTTTCTGTCTATAAGGACATACAGATAAATTTTTTTCGGCCTGCCGAAATCCATAATTTCATTAAGAGCGCTTCTGATTGTCCGTCCTGTGAAAAAAACATCATCAAAGAGATATACTATTTTATCATTAAGGTCAAATTGAATTTCTGTGGAAGAGACCTGAGGGTGATAATCTATAATGGAGAGGTCATCTCTATACAAATTGATGTCGATTTTGCCTATAGGGATTTTAAGTCTTTCCGTCTTTTCAATAATATCTGCGACTCTCTTTGCTATGACATCTCCTCTCTTTATTATACCGATGAAAGCCGTATCTTTAAGAGACGCCTTTGATTTCAAGACTTCATTAGCCATTGCATTTATTATGTTTTGAACTTCATTCTCTCCCATCAGTTTGAAAGTTTTTGTCATTTATCCTGCTTTTTAAAGTTTTCCAAAATGAATTTTACCGCATCATCCTTTTTATTCTGCCTTAAAAGCTCCGCAACTTTTCCAATGAGAAGGTCAGTATTGCTCTCATTCTTCTTTTCATCATCAAATGAGAGATTATTAACCGAACTGCTCACATTTGAAAGGAAATTTCCCTTAGTATGCGGAGATGCAAAAATATCTGCATTTTCGATAGATTGCGCAGGGATTTTATCTTCAGGCTCCAATCCCCTCGGCTGAGCTTCAAGCTCAAAGTCATTCGGCCCGGATTTGACAGGTTCATTAAAAACAGGCTGAGGTCTCGGCGCCTCTGTTATTATCGCCGGATCAGGTTCTGTCTTGACCTCTTTTTCAACATATCTCTCTTTGCTGGTTGGATATTTCCCGAGATTTTCAATACCGTCCATTGAATTTGGAGCATCTTCCTTCAAAGCGGCAACAGGTATTACGGGTTTTACCTCATTCTGCTTTGATTGAAAAATCTTGTCAAAAGGATTCTCTTCCTGACTGTTCTTCTTGTTGCCAATTTTTTTCAGGAAATCTTCAGGCATTTATTTCTCCTTGTTTGTAGATTTTCAATTTTTCTCTGGCATCTTCAAGGAACGGATTGAGTTCCAATGCTTTTTCCCAGCTCTTTACAGCTTCGTCTATTTTTTTCAAAGAGAGCAAGGCGTTTCCGAGATTGAAGTATGCATCGGAAAAATCCGAATAGACATCTATGGCTTTTCTGAATTTTTCAGTGGCAAGCTCATAGTTATTATTCTCAAGATACATCATTCCTAAATTATTGTAAGCCTCTGAAAAATCAGGGAAGAGTTCAATTGCCTTTTTGAGGGTCTCCTCTGTCTTTTGATAGTCCTTCAGCTTCATATAAGTCTGCCCCAAATTGTTCATAATTTCAGGAGAAGATTCATCAAGAGCATACGCTTTTAAAAAGTAATTCAGAGCAGATGTAAATATTCCTCTGTAGAAGAGAATCAAGCCTCTCTCATTGTATATTTTCGCCTGCATTATTTTAAACTCAGATTCTCTCTTTTCATTTATGTTTTTTTCAAAGGAAGCAATTTCAGTCATTCTTAAAACAGTCTCATTGATATTTGCAAGGAAGGTATCCATTCTCTCTATGATTTTGGAATTATTCTCATTGATTGTTGCGCCTATTGAGCTGACAACCTTTGATTGCTCTTCCATTTTAACATTAATTTCACCCGGTATTTTTTCAATTACAGATGAAAGCTTGTCAAGTCTCTCCATCAGAGTGGAATTTGCGTCTGTTATATGGGATTGAGCGGTTTTGATATGATCATTGGTCTCAGGCAGTATTGATATGGTCTCATTAATTGCATCAAGCCGAATTACAAGTTCTTTGATGTTCTGAGAAATATCTTCATTTGAATTCTTTATTGAATCATTAAGCTCTTTGGATGCGGAATTGAGTATCGAAGAGACAGTCTGATTAAAAGCGGATATGTCATTCGAAATTCTCTCCGTCTGCGCTGAAATGTCAGCAGAGACTTCATTCGCCTTTTCAGGATCAACACCGCCTGCTGAGTCTTTAGCTCCGGAGCTCTCTGTATTTTGCTCTGATGAAGCCTGAGTCTCCTCTTTCTGTTCTTCGTTTTTTATTTCTTCGTTCATATTCACTCCTTTTTATGCGATTATTTTATAATCCTTAAATACATTTTGCATGTACTGGAATCTGCCTAATTCCGAAGAGATATTTCTCTTCTCCCTCAGTATATTTTCAGCATCTCCGTAATATCCGAGTTTTTTCATCAGCTTTAATAGATGAGCGATATGCTCCGGTTTGTCAGACCTTCTGAGAGGAGAGGCAATCTCCAAAGCAAAAATCAAATTCGAGAGTTTTTCGTAGATTGTAGAGAGAAGGTAGAGTCTTTCAAAATTAGAATTTTCATTTTCAAAAGGCCTCTGCAGAAGCTTCTTCGCTTCATCAAAATTCTGCTGTTTGATAAGATATTTTGCATAATTGAAGAGGTTCTCTTCATTCTCGGGGGACGATGTAAACATGTCCTTCATTTTCAAAGCCATCTTGCTCTTCTCCTGTTCGTAAATCTGAAAGACTATTGCATAGAACAATTGTATGTTTTCAGTCTTCATTTTGTTTACTATATCTTCCGCTTTCTTTGGCTGTTTGAGATTTCTGAAGGACTGAGCCAAGAGAACTCCGAAACGGAATTTTTGTTCAATCACTTGAGATTTTTCGAACACATCATGAGTGAGGTCAATGAGCTTGTCATATCTACCTGTATCAAAATATATCAGAGAGAGAAGCATTGTAGCGCTCTGCTGAGTCGGTGCTACAATAAGAATCTGATTCAATCTCTCCATAATTATTTCAAAACTTGAAATGTCAGTCACATAGACAAGGTTAAGCCAATTGACAGAGGAATCGAAATCCTGTTTTTTTAGATACAATTCCGATAAAAATATCTGTATTGCAGTTGTTTTTCTGTCATAATCAATCAATTTTTCAATTATTTCATCAATCTGTCTGTTGTTTATTGCAATAGCTTTTTGGAAAGATTCAATTGCCTCTGCAACTGATTCTTTATTGAGATATGAGTCAGCTATAGAGATAAGCAGATAAGTATTGTTCGGTTCATTTGAGAGCATCTCCTGATAGTATCCGATTACATTATCCACTTCATTTGGATTTATCATCTCTATCTGCCTTAAAAGAGTTATCGCCTGAAGATAATTGTGCATGTCTTTATACACCTGAGCCAATGAAAATCTTGCGTCCACCTCTTCCGGCTGTTTGTTTATAATGAACTGCAGTTGAGTTATAACAGATTCTTTGAGTGATGTCTCTATTGACATTGCATTATAGAGATAATCGGATGCAAGCTTATAGAGACCTTTCTTTGCGTAAAACGAACCTATTGTGAAGAGTATGTCTCCGTCTTCGACATCATGCTCCACAGCTGATTTCAACAGAGTCAGGATTTGGTCAATATACTGATTGTCCATTTCATAAGTTTCATTCACTTTTGAGATTGCCTTGTCATAGATTCCCTTTTCCATATACAGCTGAGCAAGAGTGATTGTGAGCTTAGGGTTTCTCTTGACATCTTCATACCATTTCTCAAGGTCGCGAATCACAAGGTCAATCTGCTGTGAATCTATCTTCATCACTTCAAGCAGTTCATCTATCGCGTTGTCAGTCATTTTCTTTAAATTGAGTCCGTGTGCGAGAGTGTAATGGACCCTAAGTGAATAAAAATCAATCTTCAATAAATCATTCAATATTTCTAAGGATTTATCTATCACAGTGTTGTCCAGAGCCATTGCCTGAAAAAGATAGGTTGCAGAGTCATTCAGCATATTCTTTCTCGCGTACGCTTTTCCCACATAAAATTTGACCAAACCGGAATTCTGATTTGCGGTTTTGGCGAGAAAATCGGCAGATTCCTGAATCATTTTTTCATAAAGTCCCATGTCATCCAAAACTTTAAGTATATTGGCAATTACATTGGGGTCATTCGGCACCTGTTTATAGAGAAGGTATAGATTGTCAAGCACATGGCCTGTCATCTGTTTGTTGATGTAAAGTTGCATCAAAGAATTAAGAGACCTTTCATAATTCTTTTTATTCAGATAGTACTTAAATTCAAATTCGGATATTCTTTCATTCTGAGAATACATCTCTTTCATCCTCTCGACAAGGGAGAGGATTGCCTCCTCTTTATCGGGATATTTGTCGAGCATTTCAAGAATTATTGAGATGGTCTGATCAATAAGCCCTGCGAGATAAGATATTTCAGCATAGGAGTAATTGAATAAAAATTGATCAAGCTTTGATTTGTCAACAGAGTCGAGGATTTTAAGAATCGATTCTGCAATTTCCTTACTTTTTCTTGAAGGCATATAGAATTTCGGCATTATCTCATAGAAAAGATCAGGCTGGATTTTCACTGTCTCAAGAATGAGTGATTCAGCCTCTCGAATCTTCCCCAATTCGATAAGCACTATGCTTAAATGCAGTTTGATGTCTATATCATTATTGTATTTTTCATATAATGACAAATAGCTTTTATGGGCTATTGCTTTCAATTCCATGCTCTCCTGAGAAGCTATATACTCGATTATCTGCTTTGCCTTATCCAATTGCTCTCTGTCAATGAAGAGTCTGCTTAATAGCGAGAGTCCTATCTGATTCAGCTGGTCTTTATTGAGTATTTCATTCAGAATCTGCTCCAATTCAAATGCAAAGGAGCGATTCATTTCATAAACTTTTTCACAGAGTCTTGCCGCTTCATTCAAATTTCCGGTCTTAAGAAGCACTCTGCTTTTGAGAATAAGAAGATCTTCAGTTATCAAGTCCTTGCTTATCATTCTATCGGCTGTCTTCAAAATATATTGATTTTCAACTTCAGTCAGTTCGAATATTTTTGACAGGTTTGTCACTGCTCCTGCAGTGTCTTTTTTAAGAATCAACACATCAGACAGGAGCTTGTATCCCTCCACAAAGTCACTCTTATTTTGAACTATCTGGTAAGCTCTTCTTGTAATATCGTCTCCGACCTCCTGCTTGTCGCTGATCATCTCTCTGATTATATCAATTGCCTTCATATAATCATTTTTATTTAAATATAAATCTACAAGTGAAAATTTGCTCGTTTCGGAAATCTCGCTTGTGTCTTTTATTGACTCTTCAAATTTTTTCGCAACGGATTCTTTTAGAGACGGGTCAATCCCTACTGCCTTTTGGTAGTAATTTATTGCTTTGTCTTTATCATTTATGATGACATACAAGTCACCGATTGCCATATAGGGAGCAGGATTGCCGTATGCTATCTTTGTCGCCGCTAAATATTCTGTAAGTATGGCATCCCTCTCTTTCGGTTGTGTCTTGAAAATAATCTCGCAAATATGTTTTGCCTCTTTGAATTGCTTGTTGTTCAGGTAAAGCATTCCAAGAATAAGGTATGTCTCTATATCTTTCTTCGTCAGCTGTTCTATTGTCTTGTTCTCTCTGATGTTTTGGTATGCCTTTTCAAATACCGCAATTGTCTGAGGAGCTTCGGAATTTGAGAGTGTTGAAAATATTTTTTTGAAATTTTCAAAATCACGTTTCTTTATATAGAGTTCGAATAATATTACGGCAGTCGCCTCTTTCTTAGCATTAGGCCTGTAATGGAAGTCCTCTGCTACATTTATTACTTTTGCCGCTTCATCTGAATTGGAAAGATATGCGCTTCTGAGAGAAATAACTGCATCTTGAACCTTTTCCTGTTCAAACTGCACTCTGGAAAGTTCAAGAAGTATTAAAAAGTCCGACTTAGAGTTTTTGATGTTCTTTTTAAGAAGCTGTTCAGCTTTGTCGAACTTATTCTCTATCCTGAGTTTGTTGCTTCTCTCAACAATCTTTTCCGGATCATTAGAGGAGAAGAAATCAAGCATCTTGCCTCCTTTACTTTATAATACATTGATTCTAATAAGATTTATGAAAATGTCAAGAAGAATTAGGGGGTGGGCGATAGGTATTAGGTAACAGGTACTAGGTAAAAGGTACAGGGTAAATGGTGAAAGGTGAAAGAAAACTGCGGGTCGATTATGTCTTCGGAGTCGTCCTGAACGCTTCTATGTTTATGGTTATAGTGAAGGATCTATCAGATAGAGAGTACGAGTTCAAGAACCAAGAAAATTACCGTAGAGGCCGACCTGTGCTAGGCCGACAGAATCAAATCAAATGCCTTACTATTGTTAATTGAATGTATTTGATTTTACTCTTGCATTTTAACCATA